>CAZMKH010000017.1:0-6113 GCA_964566455.1 uncultured Campylobacteraceae bacterium
ATCCTGCTAAAACCCAAAATATTAAACTTTTGGGTTTTAGCTTGCCTTTACTTTTTTTCTCTTTCTTTTTGGAGAGTTTGAAAATTCTATCAAATCTTCTGTAGTTTTAACATTTTCAGGTATTTTCTGTAAAGATATTTCAAATATTTTAAGTGCACTCAAAGCATCGGCATACGCTCTGTGGTGCTCACCCGTATCTATAGATAAATGCTCTTTTAGGTATGATAAACCGTACTTTTCAGACTCTATGGTTTTTTTTGCCAGACTTATAGTACAAAGCCTTCTGTTCAATAATTCTTCAAGCCCAACTTTTTGAAGAGATTCGGATATAAAGTTATAGTCAAACCTTACATTGTGTGCAACAAATACGCTATTACCTATAAATTGTCTAAACTCAAAAAGTATATCTTTGAGTTTGGGGGCACCTATGAGGTCATTTTGTGATATATTTGTTATCCTTTGGATATAATCTGGTACAAAATTACTATAAACAAAACTTTCAAATCTATCGACGACCATACCGTTTTTATATTTTATGGCACCAAGTTCAATAATTTGGTCATTTTGAGGAGAATTTCCGTTGGTTTCTATATCAACCACACAAAAAGTTTCATCTTTATAGTTTGTAAACCTTGTTGAAGAAAAAATTTTATCATCTTTTTCTATTGTGGTTATGCCGGCATTATTGATATACATAATGGCTGCTTCATATTCATCATCATTTAAAATCAAACCGCTTTCAAGAGACTCTTTTAAAAACTCTTTCTTTGTTATCCCTTGCCTGGAGGCCATTTTGTCAGCTATATTGCTAAGGTTTGTTATCATATTGTTTTACCAGTTTTATAAAATTTTTTATTTTGCTGTGGTCTTTGATGCCTTTTTCTTTTTCAACACCACTGCTTACATCAACTCCATAAAAATCATATCCTAAAGCCTCTTTGACATTATTTTCATCTAAGCCGCCCGCAAGTATTATTTTGGAGCAATCAATACCATCAAACCAGCCAAGCTCTACTCTCTTTCCCTCTCCGCCATAACTCTCCACAAAAGCATCTACTAAAAAATATCTATCTTTTGGCAAACCGACTATATCGTTTTTGCATTTGGCTCTTATAACTTCAATATAAGGGCACTTTAACTTATCTAAAAAATCTTTTGATACTTCAAAATGAAGTTGAGCCAAATCCATACAGCTCTCTTGCATAATTTTATTGATAAATTTCGGAGTTTCATTGACAAACAGTCCTACTTTTTTAACAAAGGGTGGTAATTTTTGAGCTATCTCTTTTGCATTTGCAGGCTCTATATACCTGGGAGATTTTTTATAAAAAACAAACCCCAGGGCATCAGCACCGGCTTCGCAGGCAGCCAATGCATCATGAAGATTTGTTATACCACAGATTTTAACTTTAGTGATTCGTGATTCGTGATTCGTGATTCGTAACTGATTATTCAATTTTTCATACCTTATAATAAACTTGGGATTAATGCAAAAAGTTCAAATTTCAATCATTTTCCACCCACTACTTACTACTTACTATACTTTCAAACTCTCAATCGCTTCTTTATAATCATTCTTAAAAACATAGCTTCCTGCAACAACCACATCAACACCTGCTTCTTTTAACTCTTTTATATTCTTGTCGCTAACTCCCCCGTCAACCTCTATAAGAGCCTTGGAGCCTTTTTTTACCAGCATTTCTTTCAACCTCTTTGCTTTTTCCAAAACTGTAGGTATAAAAGCCTGGCCTCCAAAGCCGGGATTGACGCTCATAAGAAGTACCATATCAAGATTGTCCAGTAAAAATTCTATACTCTCGGGAGGAGTTGACGGATTTAGTACAATTGCAGGCTTTATACCAAGATCTCTAATATGCTGTAAAAGCCTGTGAGGATGTTTCTCTTCTTCAATATGAAAAGATATATACTTTGGCTTTAAAGGTGCAAACAAATCTACAAAAAAAGTATTGTTTTCTACCATAAGATGGATATCAAGCGGCTTGGTTGAAACTTCTGCTATATGTTTTACCACAACCGGTCCAAAGGTAATATTTGGTACAAAATGACCATCCATCACATCTATATGCAGTTTATCTGCTCCTGCTTCACATATGGCTCTTACCTCATCCTCAAGTTTTCCAAAATTAGCTGAAAGCATACTGGGTGCAACTAACATTTTTATCCTTTAATTATCTACTTAAAAAAAGCTCTAACACTTCACCTTCATAATCAAGTTCTATCAAAACACCTTTTCTTCCGTCATAAAACTCTATCACCTGATTTGTATCATGAAAAACCCTGGGAAGAGTTATCTCCACATCTATCTTGTGTAGTTTAAAATCTGTTTTTATTTTTGATGATACTATATTGGCATACTCACTCAAAGCATCATATAGTTCATCGTTTTTTGAATTATCATCTATAAAAATTTTACATGTATCTAGGAGCAAATTTTTTGAAAATATCATTGCAAAGGTTGCATTTATCTCTTTGTAAATACCAAACAAAACTACAAAATACTCTTTATCCGGGTTTAGCTTTAAAATATCAATTTTGACACTTTTTTTCTTACCTTTTTTTTGAGAAAGCATTTGTGTTATATGCATGGTAGTATCTACAAAAGTATTTAAATGTGTTATGATGTTTTTTGTAAGTTTTGTACTTTTCGCAGGTACTTTTCCACCGCTTAATGACTCTTTTTTTATATCTTCATCAGCCAAAAATTCATCCATATTTTTATAAAGTATGATACCTGAATCTTCCAGATCATTTTTAAGCTGTTCGCTCAACTTCTTGTCATCAACCCCTACCATACAAAATGTTGTACCGTATTCGGCTCCTGCAGTAGAAAGCTTTGCAAGAAAATTAACTCCATGGATATTCATAGATGATACATGGGTTATATCAAACACAAACAGTTTGAAACCCACTCTTAAAAGATTGTTGTGATAGGTAAGGTCAAATTTCTTAATAATGGTAGAATCTATAAAATTATTTAGTATATAAAAAACCATATTGTTTTTTATATACACATTTATCCTGTGTTCGGCATTTGCTATATAAGAGTAATGAACTACAATGCCATACTTTATATATTCATCCTCTTTTTCTTTAAAATCCGCAAAATCCTTGGCGACATAGGGCTTGTAACCCATTTCATATAATTCAATTGCAAGTTGATTTTTTTGGTCACCGTCATCATTGTATATGAGTATCTTTTTGTCACTTTCACTGTTTTCATCAAAAAAGAGAGACATTACTTTTAAATTTTCAAAAAGTGAAAAATCCAAATCTCCATCAAACATTGAAAGAATGGTTTTGTACTTTTTATCATCAAATTCACAAAATCCAATGCTGCAATGAATTTTATCCTGTATCGTTTTCAAAGAATCAACCAGTATAGACAACCCTTTTTTGTTAAAAAAGATAATCTTTTTAAGAGAAACAAATACGGCTTTGGGTTTTTTAGAAACTACAAATCCCACATCTGAGGGCTCAATAATAACAGATGCATTGAGTCCGTCCAAAAACCCCTGAGGATAAAATATGGCTGTATTTTTTTTGATAACAGGTCTCATGAAACCTCAACTATTCGCATAAACTTTTCATATATACTTTGAACAAACTCTATATCAAATTCTATAAAATCATTTAAACCTGCTTCTATATATATCGGCTTGGAAAGTTCATAAAACATTAAAAGATGGATATAGCGAGCAAGCTTTGAAAGTATGGTTTCATCTTCAATCTTTTTGGCTATATACTCTATAAATTTTATAGACTCTTCGCCCAATTCCCATTTTTTACATATGATGATAAATATATCAAAAAGTTTGTAGCCGCTCATTTTGTACAAAATTTTGTCATAACTCATATCTTTTTGAGATTTTAAGAGTTTTACCTCCTCGGCATTCTCTTCAAATATCTCTTCACATATGATGATAGATGCGGGCAGTAGTGATACGACTGAAGCCAGTGAAATTTTATTTTGATTTTCTTCATTTAAAATCTTATTCCAATTGTGTATCAAAGAAGCCTGCAAGGCTTGAAAATCACTGTTTGTTATAGAAAACAATTCCCAGGACTTGGGAAGTATCAGCTTCGCATAATATGCATTTACAACCTGTGAAGCTTTTTCAATGCCTAAAATCCCAAATATTTGTGATATATCCTTTACCTCATATCTAAGTCCAAATATCGGTTTGTTTACAAGTTTTACAAGGTAATGTGAAAACGCAGCATCTTGCAATGCACTTTTTGCCGCTTTGTTCAAATCTCCCTCTTCTAAATACTTCGCACACTCTTTCACATTTTGTGGAATAGCAGGAATATTATCAATATATTTTTCAATTTTACTTCTTATCATGAGTGATATTCTATCTTTTATTTTATAAAACAGAGGTAAATTAAGCAAGTTTTTTGCTACAATTTTATATAATTGCCAAAAACTTTTTAAGGAAATGTAATGGCAAGAAGATGTGCAGTGAGTGGCAAAGGACCTGCAGTTGGTAACAATGTAAGTCACGCCCACAATAAAACAAAAAGAAGATTTTTACCAAATCTTAGAACAATCAGAGTTACTTTGGAAGATGGTACAAGGAAAAAAATCAAAGTAGCAGCTTCAACTCTCAGGACAATGAAAAAAAATTCATAAACCAACCCAAAAAAACCAAAGGAGGTCTTATTGAGTCTTATCTCAAAAATTAAGCACCTCCTAAACTGGAAAGAATCCCAAAAACCTCATATCAACTTAAATACCGAATTATATCTACAGCTAAAACCGTTAAGGCTGCCTCTTATACTTACGGTTCTACTTATAATGCTTGGAAGTCTTGGCTATATGGCAATAGACAACTTTTCGCTTATGGATGCCATATATCAAACAGGAATTACATTTACCACAGTTGGATATGGCGAGATAGCACCCATTTCAAACATGGGAAGAATTTTTACCATCACACTTATCATAGTCGGATTTGGAGTATTTTCATTTTCAGTCGGTATTCTTATAGAAGTTATAAACAAAGGGGATTTGCTTAGAATCTTAAAGGAGAGAAGTATGTTATACAAAGTTGCAAGATTAAATAACCATTTTGTAGTTTTTTATCAAAATAATTTCACCATAGAGCTTTCAAAACAGTTTAGACAAAATCATATCCCTTTTGTTGTTGTAGATGAAACAAAAGAGTTGGAGCAAATCGCCAAAGAGCATTCGTATCCATATTATCTGGAGGAAAACCCCCAATCCACAAATGCCATACTCAAATCTCATCTCTCAAGTGCAAAAGGAGCCATATCTCTTTCAAACAACATTGCTGAAAATATAGCAATCATTTCAACTATAAGGCTTTATGAAAAAGAGATAAAAAGAAAAAAGCCTTTTTTGATAATGACTTATGCAAGCAGTGCCGATGATGTTGAAAAACTAAAAAAACTAGGAGCTGACAGTGTGGTATCTCCCGCGAAACTTATGGCCCAAAGAGTAAGCGCCATAAGTGTCAGACCGGATATGCAAAATATCCTTGAAGAGTTTTTGTACAAAAAAGATACTCCTTTGGATATTGAAGAGATAAAAGTTCCAGAATACTCCTGGATAAGACTTAAAAAGATAAGAGAAGCAAAATTTAGGAATACTCTAAATGTAAGTATAGTGGGTATCAGAGACAGGCATGGTAAATTTACTGCTATTCCAAACGGTGATACTCTCATAACAAGCGGTTCGACTCTTCTTGTTGTAGGCTCAAGCAAAAATATTGCCTTGACAAAAAAATATATCAACAGAAAACAAAAGCCGACTGAATTAAAGTATAGCTAAAGGAATCAAATGTTTGAAATCATTTCACTAAAAAACGGTATAGATAATGTAGAGGGATTTTTTAGTAGCGCGACAAATGCCGGACTTAAAAAAGAGGGGTATGATTTGGCTTTTATAAAAAGTGACTCATTGTGTGATATATCAGCAGTTTTTACCACCAACCGTTTTGCCGCTGCTCCCATAAAACATTTTAAAAAATATCCCAAAAATTTTAAAACAAATTTTATACTTATCAATTCAAAAAATGCCAATGCAATGACTTCAAAAGAGGGTGTTGAAGATATAGAAGATATATTGG
>CAZMKH010000017.1:6213-14069 GCA_964566455.1 uncultured Campylobacteraceae bacterium
GATACTTCTACAAATGATACCGTAATGCTTTTATCCAATAAAAAAAGCGGTGTTTATGATAAGTTTACTTTTAAAACAGCACTTGAGACTTTAACAAAAGAGTTGGCACTTTTGATACTGAAAGATGGAGAGGGCTCCAATAAAGTAGTAGCCTTTGAAGTCAAAAATGCAGCCTCTTTGGATGAAGCCAAAAAAGCCGCATCTATGCTTAGCAATTCACTGCTTGTCAAAACAGCACTCTTTGGGGAAGACCCAAACTGGGGAAGAATAGGCTCTACTATCGGTGCTAGCGGTATAAAATGTGATGAGGATAAACTTGTCATAAAATATGACGACTTGGTTGTGTATGAAAACGGTAAAAACAAGATGGATGAAGAAGTTGAAAAAAAAGCTGTCAAAATATTACAACAAGATAGTTTTAAAATAACCTGCGATCTAAATATGGGTGATTTTAGTGATATAGCCTATGGGTGTGATCTAAGCTATGAATATGTAAAAATCAATGCCGATTACAGAACATAATGCGATATTAATCATAAAAAAGATATAATAGTTAATTAAAAAATTTATATAGGAGAAACAATGCTACACGAATACAGAGATATCGTCAGCAAACTTAAAACTGAGAATGCTCATTTTGCAAAAATATTTGAAAGACACAATGAGTTGGACAAACAAATCACAGAAGTTGAAGAGGGCAGAGAGCATATGAGTGATTTTGAACTTGACAAGTTAAAAAAAGAGAAATTAGCTCTTAAAGATGAAGCTTATGCTATGATATTGGCATATAAAAAAGAGCACAATCTTTAATCAATTTTTATAAAGTATGAGGGGCATTAAAGCTCCTCTTTGGCGTACTCCACTATCTTGCCGTGAAACCTGGCAAATATTTCATAAACAGCTTTTTCCTCACCATAAATTTTCCATATTTTTTCAAGATTACCCAATATCCCGTTTTCGAACCACTCTTTAAGCTCGTCATACCCTTCAAATTCATAACCAAATTTTTTAATCGTTCTTGCGGTATAACTATCAACCGGCAAAACTTCTCTCTCACAGGCGTAGCAGAGTATACTGTCACTACTCTCTTTCCCCAAACCTTTTTGAGCCAAAAGCCACTCTCTGCTTACTTTATTTTTAAAAACTTCAAAACTGCCAAAATCTCTTATGATATTGTTTGAAAGCAGTTTAAGCCTTTTTGCTTTGGTGTTGTAAAATCCGCTTGGCTTTATAAGAGTTGCCAAAAGTTTTGTATCGCAAGTAGCTAAAGACTCTATATTCAAAAGATTGTTTTCTTTTAAATTGTCAAGGGCTTTTTCAACCTTTTGCCATTTGGTCTGTTGAGTTAAAATAGCCCCGACAACTACTTCAAAACTTCTGCTGTTTGGCCACCAAAGAGGGTCACGAAGCTCTTTTAGATACCCTTTTTCAATTTTTAAAAATTTAAACAAATCAAAACTGTCACTTATATACATAATTTACTCCGTAAAAGCTTCTGTAATTATTACTTCATCTCTATCGTTGTAAATCTTTACCTTTTTGGCCTCAGTGCATTTACCTTTGGTTATATCCAAAACAACCATTTGAAAAATCTTTTTACAGCTTTTTGGAATGTCAAAAGATGATGAATAGCCGATGGTAAATCTCTGCAAAGGCTCTTTTGCATCCATTCCTATCACACCATCCCTGCATCCGCTAAGCCCTACATCACTCACATAAAATGTTTCATTTTCTATCACCAAGTCATCTGTACCGATATGAGTATGAGTGCCACAAATCGCACTGACTTCTCCTCTTAGCATACAAAAAAGAGCTCTTTTTTCACTTGTGGCTTCAGCATGAAAATCTATAAATATATTTTCTATATTTTTTTCTTTTAAATCTTTTATAATTTCTTGGATACTCAAAAAAGGATTGTTTATCATGGGCATGGTAAAATGACCCATAAGGCTGATTACAGCCAGCTTCTCGTTTGTCACATCAAACATCTCTACACCGCGACCAGGGGTGATGTCCGGATAATTTGCAGGTCTGAGTACTGCCATATCGTTTAAAAGAGGAATGATATCTTTTTTATCCCAGATGTGATTGCCCCCTGTTATGACATCAATACCATAGCCAAAAAGTTCATCTGCATTTTTTTTACTCAAGCCAAACCCGTGGCTGGCATTTTCTCCATTTGCTATGACAAAATCGAGCCCAAATTTGTCCCTTATACTTCCAAGATACTCTTTGACCATGAGCCGTCCCGGCTTCCCAACAATATCCCCAATAAATCCTATCTTCATTTTAACCCTTTAAAGATTTTCCAAAACTGCCCGAATGATATCATCATCATCTTTACTCTTGGCCTTAAACTCTTTTTTATCACCATTTTCAAAAACTATACTGATATTTTGCTGATAGTTTGAGATTTGTACAATTCCTGCTCTTGCAGCCTTTATCTTGATAGCAATCAAATCCAAAAACTGCTTTGTTGTCTCATCGATTTTGCCAAACCTGTCATACAACTCCTCTTCTATCTCATACACCTGTGAAAGCTCCTCACAAAGACCAAGTCTTCTGTAAATCTCAAGTCTAAGTCTATCTTCACTGATATACTCTTCAGTTATATATGCACTTATATTCAGTTTTAAATTAACCTCTTTTTTGCGTATGGTTTTTTTGTGAAGAAGTTCATTTATATTCTCTTCAAGAAGTTTTAGATACTGAGTGTAGCCTATATTTTTTATGTGACCGCTTTGGGCTTTTCCTATAAGGTTTCCTCCTCCTCTTATCTCCAAGTCATGATAAGCCAAAACCGAGCCACTGCCAAGAAAAGAGTTACTCTCAAGTGCGATGAGTCTTTTTTTTGATATCTCACTTAAAGTCTCTTTGTTTTGAACCAGCAGGTAACAGTACCCTTCATATTTTCCTCTGCCTACTCTTCCTCTTAACTGATGCAAGTCTGCAATTCCAAACCTGTCTGCATTTTCTACTATCATGGAATTGACTCGCGGCATATGAAGCCCTGATTCCACTATTGAAGTACTAAGAAGCAAATCATACTTACCCTCTTCAAACTCCAACATCTCTTTTTCAATTTGAGCTGAATTTATCTGGGAGTGAAGAGTTAATATTTTTAAAGAGGGTAAAAGCTTTTTTAAATATTTTTTTCTTTCATCTATGGTTGCAATTCTGTTATGAACAAAAAATATCTGTCCTCCTCTTCTTAACTCTCTTAAAATTATCTCTTTTATCACGGTAGTATTGAACTCTTTTACAAAAGTCCTCACTCCTTTTTTTTCAAGTGGAGGAGTTAATATCTGCGAATACTGCTTGATAGAGCTTAGTGCCATATTTAGGCTTCTAGGAATAGGAGTAGCACTCATAGAGAGTATATGGACATCTTTTTTAAGATTTTTCAACTTCTCTTTTTGTTTTACACCAAATTTATGCTCTTCGTCTATTACCAAAAGAGCTAAATTTTTAAACTTTGCATTAAAAAGAGCATGTGTACCCACACAGAGTGAAACTCGTCCATCTTCAAGTCCGGCCAAAGTCTCCTTTTTCTCTTTTGCACTTACAAACCTGTCAAGCCTGTAAACTTTTATACCAAATTTTTCAAATCTATCTTTTAAAGTTTGATAATGCTGATTTGCCAAAAGTGTCGTGGGTGCTACAAAAACAGCCTGATATCCGCTTTTTACCGTAGCAAATATGGCATTCATGGCAACTTCGGTTTTGCCAAAGCCGACATCGCCGCTTAAAAGCCTGTCCATAATCTTACCGGAGTTTAAGTCATTAAAAATATTTTCTATAGAAGTTTCCTGATCCTCAGTATAGTTAAACCCTGCACTGTTTTGAAAAAGTTTTATCTCAGGAAGATTTGTATCTATCTTGATACCTTTTTCAAGCTCTCTTGCAGCAGCAGTCTGAACCAACTCTTTTGCTATCTCAAAAAGTTTCTCTTTTACTTTTGCCTTTAGTTTTGAAAAACTTCCTTTCCCAAGTTTGTCAACAACAGCCAAAGTACCGCTGTCACTTATGTATCTCTCTATTTTGTCTATATTTTCTACAGGCAGCAAAAGCTTGTCATCATTTTGATACAAAATAGAGATAAAATCTTTTTTTGCACCCAAAACGGTTATATTCTCAAGTCCCTTAAACAGACCGATACCATATTCATCATGAACTACATAGTCACCGGGCTTTAGCTCATCAAGAACTATTTTGCTTATCTTTCTTCTTTTTTTGGAAGCTCTTTTGTTTAATGATATGATTATCTCATCGCTGCTTGCTATATTGATAACAGCATCATTGTAGATGATATATTTTTTATACTGAGATTGTAAAAATGAACTTTTTACAATGGCTTCATTGTTTGCTAAAATTTTTATCTTTTTATGTGAGTGAAATTCAAGAAGTGCATTTGGGTCAATTACCTCTATATCTTTATATATTTTTGCTTCATCTATTTTAATGCACTCTTTTTGAATGTCAAAAATGTCAGGATAAAAGCTTTTTAACTCTTCAAAATCACTACTTATATCTTCACAAAGATAGCTTTGCATCTTGAGAGGAAACAACTCAGCTTTTTCATCCAATACCCAAAATCCAAGAGAGTTTATATCTTTTATAAAACTGTCACTTTTTAAAGATTGTACCTTGTTGAGAGTATCTTCATACTCCTCTTTTGAAAAGGAGAAGTTTGCGGCAGGAATGGTTACAGAGTCTAGTTCTTCTTTGATACTCTTTTGGGTGATACTCTCAAAGTGTCTGATGCTTTCAACCTCATCGTCAAAAAAGCTTAATCTTACGGGATTGGCAGAATTTAGAGGAAATATATCCAAAATATCCCCCCTAAAAGAGACTTCACCCTTTTCCTGAACTATATCAACAAAGTTATATCCCCAATAAAGAAGCTTGTCTTTCAGAGAATTGATATCCACACTATCGGCAAACTCTATAGTTATCTCATCAAAAAGCTCCTCTTTAGGAAGGGGATGCAAAAGTGTCGCAAATGGCGAAATGATTATTTTATTGGATTTTTTGTTTTTATAAAATCTGCTTAATGCTTCAAAAAGTTCATCGAACTCACTTTTGTAACTTCTTAAATCCTCACCAAATCCGACCCTGATATCAGGGAAAAGAAAAGTATCATATCCCAAGAACTTACATACATCATTTATATCATGCAGATACTTTGAATCTTTGAGGATAAAAAGCTTTTCTCCTTTACTGGATGATTTTAAAAATTCATATATTTTAGCTTGCACTGTCTTTTTTGGTTAGCTCCAAATTTACACCCTCTTTTTTTAGTTGGCTCTCTCCCTCAAAAACTGAGTTTGATTCTATCATCAAATCTTTTGAAACTATTTTCCCTAGAATTGTACCGCCTTTTAAGAGCTCTATACTCTCACACTCGGCACTGCCTTCAAATGTTCCGCTGACTATAAGTTTGCCGGCATTTAGTTCGCCTGTGAAACTTCCTCCCGCTCCTATGCTTACAATATTGTCTGAGTTTATTTTACCGCCTACTTCACCGTCAATATGAAGTTTACATTTTAGCTTAAATTCTCCATCTATTTTTGTGCCTGCTGCGACAAGAGTTGTATTTGATTCTGTATTGCCTTTATCAAAGATTGCCATTTTACTCTCCTCTCTTTTTTAAATATATAGTCAAAATTTTTACTGTCCCATTTTACAAAATAGTATGGATTTAAAAACCTTTGAAGGTACATAATACCATAATGCAAATGATGACCTGTTGACAAGCCTGTATTACCCACCAATCCTATAGCTTGACCTTTTTTTACATACTGCCCGTTTCTTACCAAAACTTTTTTCAGGTGGCCATAGAGTGTTTTAAAACCGTAGTTATGGTCAAGGATGATAAGATTGCCGTATCCGCTTCTTTTATGATACCCTGCAAACTCTACAAGCCCGTCAGCCGAAGCAACGACTTTTTCACCCATTTTTGCCCTCATATCAAGCCCTGGATGATACTCTTTTCTTTTTAAAATAGGATGTATCCTCCAACCAAACTTGGCCGTAATCCCAAGGTACGGTACCGGAGAGCCGTTTGGAATATTGGTAAAAAAAAGCTTTCTTTGAAGAGATGTAATTTTTAAAGTATCAATTCTGCTGTCAAGTGTTTCATTTACATCACTTCTAAGACCCATAGTATCTTCTAGGTCTGCAATTTTATCATTTATATTGGATAGTTCTTCTTTTTTTTGTTTTATTTCATCGCTTAGACTTTTTACCTTTTGAAAAAGTTTTTTATTTTGTTTCAAAAGTTCTTTGCTTTGTTTTTCATATACAGTTTTTCTTTTATTGATATCTTTTACTTCATTTGTCAAAAATTTTATATAAAGACCGCCTATAACAAAAAGCAGTACAATACAAAGCACAACATATAAAACTACTTTTTTTATTATTTGACTGACAGTATAATGTTTTGAACCGTTTACATCTGAAATAATTACGGTAAGTTTATCTCTCAAAAAAATCCTTTAAAAACTTTTCGGCCACACTGAACGATCCAAATACCAAATACTCTTGTGAGTTATCGGTGTGCTCAAAGTCAGACACATTTATATCAAGGTCTTTAATGCTTCTTTTTAATGTTTCGTACTCTTCAATCCTGTCATTGTCAAACTTCAATATCTCAACTTTTTTTACAACAGGTTTTAGGATTTTAAGTATCTCTTGATAATTTTTATCTTGATAGCTATTATATACCAATATAACTTTTTTACCCATAAAATGATTTTTTAGAGCTTTGGCTGCCAAAGTATTGTGCCCCACATCAAGAGTAATATTTTTTGCTATTTTTTGACAACGCCCGGGCAGTTTCAAAAATGGCAGCATATCCTCTTTGATTTCATATCCCATATACCTGAGGGCACTTACTGCCAAAGAGAGATTGTCTTTTAAAAAATCAGGTAATTTTTCTTTGTGGGCAAAACTCTCTATGATATCTTTTGTACTCTCATTCAGAAAAGCTTCGTGCCTGTGAAGTTTAAAGCCGTTTTTTTTCGAAAGATTTTGTGCAATTTCATAGACTTCACTATTGGTCTGTTTTCCAAGTATTGCACACTTTTTGACGCTTCTTAGTTTTGTGGATGCTATATCTTTTATACTATCTCCCAAAAACTCCTGATGATCATAATCAACAGGAGTAACAACAGTTAAATCATTTCCAAAGACTGATGTGGCATCATACTCTCCACCCATACCGGCCTCGAGTATGGCATAGTCACATCCTTGAAACAAAGTTAAAGCCATCAATGTCGTATATTCAAAATATGAAAGCGAGTGCAAATCTTCTTTTTCCAAAATAGAAGATAAATACTCATGTGCATATTGAAGCTCACTATCTTTTACATCGATACCGTTTTGCCAAATTCTTTCATTAAATCTTAATATATGAGGAGAAGTGTAATGCCCTACACTTTTACCATGCTTATAAAGCAAACAAGCCAAATATCTGCCAGTTGTTCCCTTACCGTTTGTTCCTATGATATGGATAATTTTTGGAAGTTTAAAATGTTTTTTTATCTTTTGCCAAACTTGAGGCATTCTTTCATAATCGATTTCTTTATAAAAAAGAGGTTTATCGTTTAAAAAACTCTGAAAATTCATACTGTATCTGGACAAACTCTGTTTCTTCCCTCTTTTTTTGCCCTATAAAGCATCTTATCTGCAGCTTTTATGGTGTCTTGCAAGCTTTTGTTTATCTTTCTTTCACTTACTCCGACACTTACTTTTACATCTATTCTTTCATTTTTATACATAAATTTAAAATTCGCTATGATATCTTTTATCTTTTTTGCAAACTCTATCGCACTTTCAAGTCCGGTACTCGGCAG
>CAZMKH010000018.1:0-13918 GCA_964566455.1 uncultured Campylobacteraceae bacterium
TTAACCGGTGAAGCAAAAAAAATAGCTGATATAGAATACCTAAAAACGGCAGTAATGGTTTTAAAAAAATATTTTAGCTCCATTGCCATAGAGGTTTATCCCATGGGGACAGACGAGTACATAGAGCTTAAAAAAGCAGGGGTTGACTCTTTGACAGTCTATCAAGAAGTATATGACAGAGAAATATATAAAGAAGTACATACTTCAGGGGAAAAAACAAACTTTTTATATAGACTAAATACTCCAGAAAGAGGAGCAAAAGCCGGTTTTAGAGCTCTCAATATAGGAGTACTTTTTGGGCTTGGCAATATTCAAAAAGAGGCATTTTTTAGTGCAATTCATGCAAAATATCTTATGGATAAATATCTTGAATGTGAAATATCCCTATCGCTTCCGAGAATAAATCCCGCTGAAGGAGATTTCAAGCCCAAATACAATCTTGATGATAAAACTTTTTTACAAATCATGCTGGCATACAGGATTTATATGCCGATGGTCGGCATAAATATCTCCACAAGAGAAAGGGCAAATTTTAGAGATAATCTCATAGGCTTAGGAGTTACCAAACTCTCAGCCGGCTCAAAAACTGATGTCGGAGGTTATGAAAGAATTGATGCTTCTACGCCTCAGTTTGATATAAGTGACGAAAGAAGTGTTGAAGAGATAGTAAAAGTTATAAAACAAAAAGGATATCAGCCGGTATTTAAGGACTGGGAGATTTTGGAGGGAGAAGGTTGAAGGGTGAAGGAGGTGGATTATGAATAACAAATTACAAACAACTAATCACGAATCACGAATCACGAATCACGAAATCCCAATAGGGATTTATGGTATTACAGCAGAAAATTTTGCCAAAGGCAGGAGCAATATCGAGTGTGTTAGGCAGATGATAGACGGCGGTATCCAAATCATCCAGTACAGAGAGAAGTATAAAAGCCTGAAAGAGAAAGTCAAAGAGGCTAAAGAGATAGCTAAGATTTGCAAAGACAATGGTGTACTTTTTATAGTAAATGACCATGTTGACATAGCTATGCTTGTGAATGCTGACGGAGTTCATGTAGGACAGGATGATATGGATATATCTGATGTCAGAAAGATAGTAGGGGATAAAATCATTGGGGTTTCAACCCATGCTCCCAAAGAAGCGCTTAAAGCCCAAGAGGATGGAGCTGATTATATCGGAGTGGGACCTATTTTTAAAACAACAACCAAAGATAGAGAACCTGTGGGGTTGGAGTATCTGGAATTTGTTGTAAAAAATATAGATATTCCGTATGTAGCAATAGGAGGTATCAAAAAATATAATTTTGATAAAATTATTGCTACAGGAGCAAAAAGAATCTCACTTGTAAGTGAAATTGTTGGGGCCGAGGATATAAAAAAAATAGCAGAAAGGTTACAACATCAAATATTGAGCCTGTAACCCAGGCCATATTCCGTTGTGATAAAATCTTCACTTAAAGGGTCGACCTCTTTTATCTTTTTTCTTATATTTTTAATATGTCCATCCAGAGTTCTTTGATTGCTTTTTGGAGATAATATTCTATATAAATCTTCTCTGTAGATAATTTTATTTGGATTTTCTATAAAAATCTTAAGTATTTTAAACTCTGTTCTGGTCAATTTTAGTAGAGTATTTTTATAATAAATGCTACTGTTTTCAACTCTTAAAACTGTATCTGGCGTAAAAGTTTTGATGTTTGTACTTTTTCCTAAATGCACCCATATTCTGGCTTCAAGTTCCATTGGGTCAAGCGGCTTTACAAGATAGTCACTTGCGCCGAATTTAAATGCCTTTATTTTTGTGTTGGTATCAGAGTACCCACTGGTCACAATAACAGGGATATTAAATTTTTCCATATTTAGAAATTTTAAAACTTCATAACCTTCATAATCAGGAAGATTCAAATCCAATAAAATCAAATTGTACTGATTAAATTTTATTCTAAAAATTGCATCCGTTATAGTGGTAAATATTTCCGTATCAAAGCCTCTTTCATTTAAAAACTCCTGCAAACTTACAGCACTGTCAGTATCATCTTCAATAAGTAATATTTTATTTTTCTCCACTTCAAACTCCAAAAAACAGAATCTTCATATTTTACCCACATTTTTCTTACAATAACATAGTATAATAATTTTTTTATTATTTTTATTGGGAGTAGAATGAACTTGGGAGATTTAAGTATTCTTTTTGTAGATGACAACATGGACTTAAGAAACAGCTTTGATTTTTTTATGAGAGACAATATAAAAAACCTGTACTTAGCCAAAGATGGTGTAGAGGGGTTGGATATATATTATGAATATAAGCCTGATATCGTAATAGCCGATGTCAATATGCCTGTTTTAAACGGCTTGGAAATGTCTAAAATAATAAAAAAAGGTGATCCTCAAACCCCAATCATACTCATATCGGCCCAAGAAGATACACAAGTTTTAAAAGAAGCCATAGAAATAAAAATAGATACTTTTATTACAAAACCCATAATAGATACTTCTGTAATACTTGAAAAACTGGAAGCATTTGCCAAAAAAATAAAAAATGACAAAAATATACACTCTACAAATGAACAACTTTTAAAAATGGCTACAACAGACCAGCTTACAGGTCTTTGCAACAGATACAAAATAAACGAAATACTATCCAGTGAAAAAAATAGAAACAGTAGATTTGGAACATATTTTTCTATCATACTTATCGATATAGATGATTTTAAAATGATAAATGACAACTATGGACACTTGACAGGAGACAGTGTTCTTGTGGAGTTTGCTGAAATTTTATCTTCTGATTCGAGAGTTACAGATATCGTAGGCAGATGGGGAGGAGAAGAGTTTATCATTATATTACCGCAAACAAAAAAACTTGATGCTGCCATAGTTGCTGAAAATCTAAAAGAAAAAATTTCTTCACACAGCTTTTCCACTGTAGGAAAAATGAATGCAAGTTTTGGCATTGCCGAATGTACATCAGATGAAGATATAAAAAATATTATCAAAAGAGCTGATAACGCCCTCTATGAAGCAAAAAGAACAGGAAAGAACAGAGTATGCATATCTTAAAAAAAATATTCTTGTTGTATGTACTTACACTCAAGCTCTTTTCCTCTTCAAGTGGTTATATCTATAATTTTTTAAACAAAGAGGAAAATATATATCTAAACAACAAGCAAAATATAACTGTTTACCTAGATAAAAACTGGGCTCCAAAAGATGAGGATGAGTTTCCCCAAATATATAATTTTTTAAAGGATTATTTAAAACTTTATGAAAAAGTATTGAAAAAGAATATAGTTTTTATAGAAAATAAAAACTATACCAAACAGACAAATATATCAAGTAAAGATTATGCAGATATAATTGCAGTCTCAGGAAAACATAAAACAAAAAAGAGTCCATATATATACAGTAACTTTAAAGTTTTTGACATATTTTATGCATTTGCCATACCTTTGCATAAAAAAATGCCTACTTTAAAAGATATAAACAGCAAAAAAGAGGCTCTGGCCATCGTTCATGATTGCGGCAAACTGAAATATATCAGAAAAAAATATCCTGATATCAGGCTGATAGAGTGTGCGACAAATTATGATGCACTCAAATTTGTACTGCAAAAAAAGGCTGATTATGCTTTTGGTAACTTTTTTGTATTTGACTATTTGGTATACAAAAATTTTCTCTCCGGTTTAAAAATAAAACTTCAAAACAGAGACAAAACTCTTATCGCAACGCCAAAATATCTTGCATTTAACAAAAACCAAAATACACTAAGAGATATTTTCAACAAAGCCTATGCACAAATAGACAAGGAAGAGATATATCTTCTAAAATCAAAATGGCTACCCGAGCCTGTTGCTAAAAAAATATTTTTAACAAAAAAAGAGAAAAACTTTATAAAAAATCATACTTTGAAACTCAATACCACCGCTACATGGATACCTTTTAATTTTAAAGATAGCAAAGGAAAAGTTTCCGGAATAGGTATAGATTACTGGAAGATGATTGCAAAAAAAGTTAACCTTAAATATAAAATTTATATAGCAAAAGATTTTACGGAAGTTTTAAACAATATCAAAACAAAAAAGTATGACTTAAATATGGCAACGGCAAGAACTATTGACAAAGAGTCATTTGCACTTTTTACAAAAACTTATGAAAAATTTCCAATTGCAATAGCAACAAAAAAGATAAGTAGCTTTATTACAACAGGAGTTGACCTGGAAAATAAAAAAGTTGCTGTAGGAAAAAGTTACAGCACATACTATCTACTTAAAAATATGTACCCTAAGATCAATTTTATACTCACAAAAGATACAAAAGAAGCACTCTATCTTGTGCAAGACAGGAGTGCATTTGCAGCAGTGGACATAGAGCCTTCTTTGAGATACCAAATTATAAAAAACGGCTTTAAAGATATATATATAACAGGTATCACAGGAGTTGATTTTAATCTGCAGATTATGGTTAGAAATGACTATGAAACTCTTGTTTCCATTTTAAATAAGGCCATAAGTACTATAAGCAACCAGGAAAGAATCGAGATATATAAAAAATGGATGGGGATAAAAAAGGAGCAGACCGACTATGTGCTTATAATTAAAATTTCTCTTTTCTTTTTTCTGGTGATTTTGATACTTTTATATTTTTATACAAGACAAAAAAGACTCAAAAAAGAGGTGGAAAACTTAAATAAAACCCTTGAAAAAAGGATAAATACCGCTATAGAAAAAGAGAAGAAGCATCAGCTTATTATGTTGCAGCAGTCTCGCCTGGCTCAAATGGGAGAAGCCATATCGATGATAGCCCATCAATGGAAGCAGCCTTTAAATACCTTGATTTTTTTAAACAGTACAATAATTGCAAAATACAAAAACAATGCTATAACAAAAGAGATAATGGAACAGTTTGAAAAAAGGTCCGGTAAAATCATCTTTCAAATGGCTCAAACCGTAGATAACTTTAGAAATTTTTTCAAACCGGAAAAAGAAAAAACAATTTTTTCATTAAATGAAACTATTTCTGAATCTCTGGAAATTATGTACCCGATACTGCAGGAAAAAGATATCAGCATTATAGTAAATCTTGGAAAAGATGCAAAAATACTCGGATATAAAAATGAATTTGGACAGGCAATTTTAAATATCATAAACAATTCAAAAGATGCTTTTTTGGAAAGAGATATAAAAAACAGCAAAATCATCATTACAAAAACAGTAGAAGATAAAATTACAATTATTACCATAAAAGATAATGCCGGAGGTATTGACAAGGAGATTTTGCCAAATATCTTTGAGCCTTATTTTACAACAAAAGAGAGAAGCGGGGGAGACGGAATAGGTCTGTATATGACAAAACTTATCATAGAAAGACACATGAATGGAAGAATTTATGTGGAAAATGTAAAAGACGGAACAGAAGTAAAAATAACCTTAGGAGTGATAAAAGATGAGAGTAGTGCCAACTAATAAAGAGATAAAACTAGACCCGAGAAAGTATATACTTAGTACTACGGATTTGCAAGGAAATATTACAAAAGTAAACGACTATTTCCTTGAAGTTTGCAAATATACAAAAGATGAACTTATTGGAGCACCACACAGCATAGTAAGACACCCCGATATGCCAAAAGCTATCTTTTATCTAATGTGGGAGTATATTCAAAACGGAAAAAATATAACAGCTGTTGTAAAAAATATGGCTAAAAACGGCGATCATTACTGGGTTATTACTGACTTTGAAATAAGAAGAGACCATTCGGGCAAAATAAATCGTTATATGGCTTTTAGACAAGCCGCTCCGAAGAAAATCGTAAAAACCATTGAACCTTTATACCAAAAACTTTTAGAGATAGAAAAAATGGACGGCATGGATGTATCCGTAGAATACCTCCTCAATTATGTCGCAGAACAGGGAACAGACTATAACGGATATATAGCCAAACTGGAAAAAAGAAGTGCGCTTACGCTGTTTTTATTTAACAAAGCCAAAAAACTTTTTTCAAATAATTCATAAAAGCTTCTCCAAATCAAATTCAGTAAAAATCTCTATAGAGTTTTTGGATAGCATTGAGGCGGTGGCTCCTTGACCGCCTCTTAACGCTTTGCTAAAGCTTCCGTCATAGACAAAACTTTTTCCGCAAGAGGGTGAATTTTCTTTTAAAAGTGCTTTTTTTATATTTAATGTTTTACAAACTGCCAAAGCTTTATTTGCCCCTTGCACAAAACAGTGAGTAACATCTTCTTTGGATGTATTGATTATTTTAAGTGGATTGCGGGAGATTATTTCAGAAGGAGGTCTGGGGATTGGCAAACCTCCTTCAACTTCAGGACAAAAAGGTATAAGCTCATACTTCTCGTTTAACTCAGATAAATCAATCATGTTATTTTTACCGTTGTATTTTACATTTTCACCGATTAAACAAGCACTCACCAAGAGTTTTTCTTTAGCTGACAAACTCTTTTATCCTCTTGATACCTTCAACGATACTTTTTTCATCGGTTGCAAAGGAAAATCGTACATATCCTTCACTTCCAAAACCAATTCCGGGAATTACCGCTACTCCTTTTTTGGCTAAAAGTTCCTGGGCAAAATTCATAGAGTCATTACTGACTTCTTTTATATTGATAAAAAGATAAAAAGCTCCATCAGGCTTTACAACTGAAAGTCCATCTATATCGTTTATCAACCCTACAGCCAAATCTCTTCTTTTTTGAAACTCCTGCCTCATAAATTCAATGTCTTTATCTGCTCTTCCGTCAAGTGCGGGTATAGCAGCGTGCTGTGTTATGGAGTTGATATTTGATGCACTTTGGCTTTGAAGTTTTTTCATAGCATCTATCAGCTCATCTAGGGGGGTTGCCAGGTATCCAAACCTCCATCCTGTCATTGCTACTGATTTACTTAGCCCGTTTACCGTAATAGTTCTTTGAAACATATCATCACTGATACTGGCAACCGAAACAAACTCTTTATCATATATCAGCTTTTCATACATTTCATCCGAACATACAAATATATCAGTACCTTTTAAAACTTCTGCTATCTCTTCGAGTTCTTCTTTTGAATAGACTGAACCTGTAGGGTTTGAAGGAGTAGTGAGTATAAGCATCTTTGTTCTTGGAGTTATAGCATCTTTTAACTGTTTTGCATTTATTTTAAATCCACTCTCATCTGTTGTCTCTACAGTTATTGGGATACCTCCGCTGTATCTTACAAGTTCAGGGTATGTTACCCAGTAGGGCGCAGGGATGATAACTTCATCGCCGTGTTCTATAAGAGACTGAAACAAGTTAAACAAAGAGTGCTTTGCACCATTGCTTGTTATGATATTTGACGGTTTGTACTTTAAACCGTTATCTCTTTCAAGTTTTATGGAAATTGCTTCCAAAAGTTCAGGGATTCCGGCAACTGCAGTATATTTGGTAAAGCCGTTTTTTAAAGCTTTTATGGCTTCTTCTTTGATAACTTCAGGAGTATCAAAGTCCGGCTCACCCGCAGAAAAACTAAGCACATCTTTGCCTTCGGCTTTTAAATTTCTTGCCAAGGTACTTATAGCAATAGTCATAGACTCATTTAGTCTCTTTACTCTTTTTGTTAACATATTTTATCCTTTTAGAGCATTTATAAATGCTTCATATATTTTTTCTAACTCTTTATCTTTTTCGATTACAATATTTTCATCATGCTCAGCCATTGCATCTTCAAGCACATTAAGTCTTTTGATAATATATTCAAATAACTCTTTGTTTATATCAGGAAGCTTATTGTGAGAATATTGCGACTTGTCTCTTCCTTTTTGTATTACTTTTGCCGGTATTCCTATGGCGGTTGACTCTGCCGGCACATCATGGATGACAACAGAATTTGCTCCGATTTTGGAGTTTTTGCCTATGATAATATTACCCAAAACTTTTGCTCCTCCTCCCACAACAACACCATCTTCAAGTGTTGGATGCCTTTTTACACCTCTTTGAAGACTTACTCCTCCCAAGGTTACCTGCTGATAAATAAGTACATCATTACCTATCTTTGTAGTCTCTCCTATAACCACACCTGTACCGTGGTCGATAAAAACTCTTCTTCCTATTTCACAACCCGGATGTATGTCTATGCTGGTAAAGATTTGAGATATCCCCATGATAGCTCTGCCCAAAAATTTCCATCCTCTTTTATATAGTCTATTTGCAACTCTATAATTTATAAGCGCCCAAACTCCGGGATAATTAAAAAATATTTCCCATTTTGAGTTAATTGCAGGATCACAGTGATAAGGCATCATAAAATCTTCTTTTATCTGTTTGTACAAAGATTGTTCACTGTTCATTTATATTCCTTGAAAAAGTCAGGTTGAATTATATCGGTTTTTAAATATCCGTTATCTTTTAAAAATATCTCTACCATATCTCTTGTTGTTTCGATATTTTTTTTATCTTTAAGAGAATTTTTTATTTTCTCGTTTATGACATTTATAACTTCATTTTTACTATATCCAATTTCATTTAAAATCTCCAAAATATTATTGGACTCTACAATATTATCTATATCAAAAGAGGCTTCGTTTATCTCTACACTTAGTTCGGTAGGGTGGGCAAAAAGGTTGTGCCTCATACCCATAGTCTCCTGATAGGCACCAACAAGAAAAAAAGCTAAAAAATAATCTTCCTCTTCGAGGTTGACATCATGCAAGAAAAGAGGATTTTTTATGTCAAAACTTATCTCTCCGTCGCTGTCACATGTGATATCCCACAAAGATGCACTTCTCTTGTTCGCTTCATCCAGTTTGCTAAGAGGCATGACGGGAAAATTTTGCTTCAGTCCCCAGTTGTCAGGCAAACTTTGAAAAAGAGAAAAATTCAAAAGATATTTTTCCTGAACTCTGTCCTGGATGGATAAGAGTTCTTTATGATTTTTGTCTTTTAAAAGCTTTATAGCCTTTTCTATGATAAGATTTACCAATATTTCGGTATTTGATCTATCCTCAAGGTCAATGTAGCCAAGATCAAAAAGGGTCAAGAGTGATTCCATATGATCCAAACTGTCATGCAAAAATTCCAGTGCATTTTTTTTGTTCATATCCTTGTAGAGATCGTAAAGTTCACTAACCAGGGGAGGATTTTTTTCTTTTAGTCTTAAAAGTTTTTGCGTATACTCTTTTGAAAAAAGCTCAAGCACCGGAGCAACAAGAACTGCATGAGGTGCGGCAATGTATCTTCCTGATTCTATAAAGATGTCCGGTTCATCTACATTTTTTCTTTTTGCAATATCCTGCAAAAGATATACAACATCATTTGCATACTCTTCGAGTGAATAATTTTTATGATAACTCTCTTCATTTTGGGAATATTCTACAGCAAGACCGCCGCCCAGGTTTATAGAGGTTAAATTCTTGGCCCCCATTTTTTTAAGTTCGGCAAAGATATTGCCTGCTTCTCTAAGAGCCTTTTTAAGAGGAGCAATATCCTCTATCTGTGAGCCTATATGAAAATGTATCATTTTAAAAGATGTGAGAAGATTATTTTTTTTAAGTATTTCAATGGCACTGATAAGCTCAGAAGATGTTAGACCAAATTTGGAATTGATTCCTCCGCTTTTAGCCCATATACCTATGCCTGAGCTGTGTAACCTAATCCTTAGCCCTATATTTGGTACAATTCCATCAAAATTTTTAACATTTTCCACTATACTTTCAAGCTCATTGATACCTTCGATAGTAAGGGTGATATTGTGTCCCATTTTGGCTGCCAAAAAGCCAAGCACTATCATTTCATTATCTTTAAATCCGTTTACGGTTATGGGAGCGCCTATATTGTTATAGCTCATTGCAAGTATGAGTTCGGGCTTACTGCCTGCTTCAAGACCATAATTGTAACTTTTTCCAATTTTAACCAAGTTTTTAACAAAACCCGGATATTGGTTGACTTTTAAAGGAAAAACAGCATTGAAACTGCCCTTGTAATTAAATTCGTTTTGAACTTTGGAAAATGTATCATACAGAAATGAGATTTGTTTTTTAATAAGATGTGGAAATCTTATAAGAAGAGGGCCGCTTAAATTTTTTTCTCTTACTTTTTTAACAATATCTATGATGGCCGGTTTTGACTTATGATTGACAACAACTTTCCCGTTTTCAATCTCAAAATATCGTTTCCCCCATATATCGATACCGTATCTATTCACTTCACAGTCCTAAATCTTTTTCAAACTCTTCCAGTTTTATAAGTTTTTCCTCTTTCTTTACCAAATCTTTCACCCATACACTTTTTTGTTTCATCTCATTTTCACCAATTACTGCGCAGTATCTTGCTACTTTTTTATCTGCAGTTTTTAAGTGAGCCTTTAAACTCCTCTTTTGATATGATACTTCGGTTTTGGCTCTTTTTTTGCAAATATGACCAAGTTTAAATATCAATGAAATAGCATTTTCATCCATAGCTCCCAAATAGTATCCCTCTTTCTCTTTTTTGGGAAGTTCTATAAGATCTAAAATCCTCTCAATTCCTATGGCAAAACCGATACCCGGAGTTGATTTTCCATCAAGAAATTCAACAAGTCTGTCATACCTTCCGCCTCCTGCTACCGCATTTTGGGCACCAAGGTCACCTGAAACAAACTCAAAGGCAGTTTTTGTATAATAATCAAGTCCTCTTACCAAATTAGTGTCGACTTCATACTCTATACCCAATTCATCAAGTTTCTTTTTCACAAACTCAAAACTGTCATCACACTCTTTACATAGTGCAGACCCCAACCTTGGAGCATCTTTTAAGATATTTTGACAACTCTCGTTTTTACAGTCAAAGACTCTAATAGGGTTGGTTTTAATCCTTCTTTTACAGTCATCACAAAGACCATCTTCTATATCATATAAATGTTTTACCAAAAGCTCCCTAAAAGGAGGAAGGCATTTTTGACACCCTAAAGAGTTTATCTTTAGAGTGTAATCAATGCTAAAGAAATCGAGAATATCTTTTAAAAGTAGTATTATATTGACATCTTCATAAGGATTACTCTCCCCAAAGCACTCTACTCCAAACTGATGAAACTCTCTCAGTCTTCCTTTTTGCGGTCTTTCATATCTAAACATGGGACCATAGTAAAAGTATCTCTTTACTCCCAAAATTCTGTCAAATTTATGTTGTACAAACGATCTTACAACTCCTGCGGTGCCTTCAGGCCTGAGACATACACTGTTGCCGCCTTTGTCGATAAATTCATACATCTCTTTGCCGACTATATCACTGCTTTCACCGACACTTCTTTTAAAAAGTGCCGTCTCTTCAAGTATGGGAGTCTCAATGTATTCAAAACCGTAATTTTTAGCCAATCTTGCAGCATTTTCCAAAAAGTATATATATTTTTCATTCTCGTTTGGCAGTATATCTTTCATGCCTCTTAAAGCTTTTATCATTTTATATTCTCCACTAAAATCTCATGAATCTCTTCTATATCTTTTGATGCATCAATTTCAATATATTTTATATCCAACTCTTTTAAAATATTTTGCATATTTTTTTGTACATCCAAAAGATACTCTATACCTCTTTTTTCTATACTGTCTTTACTTTTTTTGCCAAGTCTTTTTATAATGGTATCTTTATCGACTTTGAGCAAAAAAACAATATCAGGAAAATGGGAACTTAAAGCAATTTTATTTAGTTTTATCATCTCTTTAAAATCTATACCGATATGATTGCTCATGGCATAAGCAATACCGGAAACAAAACCTCTGTCACTTATAACAAGTTTTTCTAAATTTGGCTTTATAACTTCTTCGAAGTGTTCAGCCCTGTCAGCCAAAAACAGAAAAAACTCCGCTACATAACTTTGTGTCAATCCGCCAAGTAACATTTCTCTAAGTTGCTTTCCGAGTTTTGTTCCGCCGGGCTCTTTGGTAAAAACAGCATCTTGAAAACTCTCTTTTAAAAGTTTGACTTGAGTTGATTTGCCGCTGGTATCAACACCCTCTATAACTACATACATTTTATCTTCTCTCTTACAATATCAGGAAGCAGACTTGAAGGATTGCCGTTATGCTTTAAAATAGCCCTGACAACCGATGAGCTTATGAAAGCGTTTTTAAGTGACGGCATAAGATAAACAGTGTCTATTTCTCTGTTTAAAAAATTGTTTGCATATCCCATTTGCAGCTCATACTCAAAATCACTGACTGCTCTAAGTCCTCTAATGATGGTTTTTATACCTTTTTCTTCCGCAAAATCCACCAACAAGGAATCAAACGACTCCACCTCTACACCACAGATATCTTTTACACTCTCTTTTAAAAATTCTACTCTTTTCTGCAAGGAAAACATGGGGTTTTTATCTTTAGATAGAGCAACCGCTACCACAACTTTATCAAAAATCTTTTTGGCTCTTTTTATGATATCTATATGTCCGTTTGTTACCGGATCAAAAGTTCCGGGATATATCGCTACATTAGTCATTTATCTTCCATCTTTTATATAAATTGTGTTCAATTTTAAGTAAATCAAACCATTTTCCTATCATAAACTCCTCCATCTCTTCTAAGGTTTTTACACCTGCGTAATATCCTAAAACCGGAGGAGCTATAATAACTCCCAAGTTTGATAATTTTAACATATTTTCCAGTGCTATAGAAGAGTAGGGCATCTCTCTGGGAGCCAAAAGAAGAGTTTTTCTCTCTTTTATCATAACACTTGCAGCTCTTGTTATGAGATTGTCCGCTATGCCACAGCTTATTTTAGCCAAAGTATTCATACTTGTAGGCACTATTGCCATAGCATCACACCCAAAAGAGCCTGAAGCAATAGCAGCAGATATATCATCATTCCTGTAAACTGTGATATTTTCCTCTTCTTTGAAAACTGTTTTTGCATTGTCGGAAACTACAATATAACTTTTTATATTTTTAGGTAAATTTTCCACAAATTTGATGCCCAAATTTACCCCACTACTACCGCTTATGGCTACTACTAACTTTTTCATTGGATTATCACTATCCCTTTGCCTACTATCTTGGCTTTATATATTTTACCATTATTTCCTATAGTTTTTATTATGTCACCCATATTCCCATCCTGCAAAGCTTTTGAAAAAAACTCTATCTGCAAACTTCCATCTTTTATGATAGAACGGAGAGTATCTTTTTTTTTGACAAGAGTTACTTTTTTTATCAAGTATCTAGTTAAAATACTACCTTTTCTTATATAGTTTTTTGCTATATATGCTCCATTTTTTAAATCTTTGATAAAATTCGACGGAATTTTATCAAAATTTACTTCATTTTTTTCAAAATCATTTCGGAAAAGGATTTTACCGCTTCGGATATTATGTTTAGCTTTAAAAAGAGATATTTTTGCCAAAATATTATATTTAAAAAATATCCTCAGTTTTCTACCATTACTGTTTTTGTAGACGACGATAAAACTGCTACTCTTTTTTTTTAAATTATACTCTTTTATGTTTATGCTATCAAAAGTATAATCATCAAAATCATTTGGAAAGGGGTTTATGGGAGTGATTTGAAGTTTTGCTATCTTGATGGTATTATATCTTTTTTTGAATACTCTTATTAGGGCTTGTTTGATTTTATTTTTTTCATACTTTATATAGCACTGTTTATCAAGAGTCACTATGCCTCCTGAATTATCTTTTATAGGTAAAGAGAGGTATTTTTTTATATTTGATATCAAATCCAAAGAAGGTACTTTATAGGCCGACAAAGCGGTGGAAACAGCCAAAATAGTTCTGTTTTTTTTAGATAGCGGATAGATATCTTTTAATGTCAATTGATTGTTTTTAATGCAATATCTCTGTTTTATGATGATATGTTGCTTAGAATATGATAAAAGCGGAATAAACAAAAGAAGTATAAAAACGATGGAGCGGGAAACGAGGTTCGAACTCGCGACCCCAACCTTGGCAAGGTTGTGCT
>CAZMKH010000019.1:0-13585 GCA_964566455.1 uncultured Campylobacteraceae bacterium
TTAATTGTCATTTATAACAAACAATAAAGTTTTTTAAAAGTATCATTATACATATGGGTACCTCTAACAATAGGTAATACCCACAACATCTTCAGCTTTTGTATAGACGAGGCACATCTTTGAAGGCTTAGCCGTAGCTAAGTTGAGAAGATGTAACGAAGTATATACGAAAGCTGATGATGCCCAAAGGGTGGACTTTGCAGACGCAACCTTGCACAAGATATTTAATCATCTTAGCTTTGGCTAAGACTCATAAATCTCTTGCACAATCTTACATCTGCAAAGCCCATTGTGAGTATTACCTATTGTTAGAGGTACCCATATACAAAACATTTAAGGAGTTTGTAATGGCAAAAGTACTTTTTATCGTAGGGGATTTTGTTGAAGATTATGAGATAATGGTGCCCTTTCAGGCTATTGCGGCAGTAGGCCATGATGTGACAGCTGTATGTCCGGATAAAAAAGCTGGTGACTTTGTCAGGACTGCTATTCATGATTTTGAAGGAGACCAGACATATACGGAAAAACCTGGCCACAACTTTACACTAAACGGCAGCTTTGATGAGATAAATTTTGCTAACTTTGATGCTTTGGTCATTCCCGGCGGCAGGGCTCCGGAATATTTAAGACTAAATGAAAAAGTCTTAGATATGGTAAAACATTTTAATGATAACAATAAACCGATAGCCGCTATTTGCCATGGGGCACAGATACTGGCTGCAGCAGATTTACTTAAAGGCAGAAGATGCTCAGCCTATCCGGCATGTGCTCCTGAAGTTAGAGAAGCCGGTGGAGAGTATGAAAATATCGAGATAACAGATGCCTACACTGATGGCAATCTAGTAACAGCTCCGGCATGGCCGGCTCATCCTGCATGGATATCACAATTTTTAAAACTTTTAGGTACGAAAATAACCATATAATCAAACAGTGCGACTTGGGAATTTATCCCAAGTCAAACTCTCTCAACTACAGGCGTAAGCCTTTTTACCCTTTTGTTGTGTACCCACAATATTATGCCAAAAAGTACAATCCCTACAATATGAGAATCTTGTACATGAGGTATAACGCTTTTGTATCCAAATATTTTATCAGGAAAGAGTAGCAACAAAGTTGTCGCAACAAAAATCAGTCTCTCATAAATTTTAAGTTTTCCGTTCCAAAATCCCTCTACAAATATGGCAAAAGAGAGAATTCCGGGAATCGCAAATAAAAATACCTCAAATCTGTCTATCCAACCACCGCTAATCAAATCCGAAAAAGCAAACAAAAGCGGCATGATATACAAACCTTTTCCTAGTTTCCATGCTTCAAGCCCCGTTCTCATAGGGGGAGTTTTAGCAATACCTGCAGCCGCAAAAGCTGCCAAACAAACAGGCGGAGTAAGGTTTGAGTCCTGAGAGAGCCAAAAGATGATAAGATGGGCTGCCAAAAGATACATGGTAACTTCAGGAGGAGTTACTCCGGCACTAACAAGTGCAGCCATGGCAGGACTCAGCATAAGTCCTAAAAGTGCAGGGGCCGAAAGAACAGCAAGCACTATATATGACGCGGTTACCGGCAAACCCATTCCCAAAAACAAGGATGCTATGGCAACCAAAACCAGTGCCAGCAGCAGATGTCCGCTTGACCACTCCATGATAAGCTGTGAAAATGTGACACCAATGCCAGATATATTTATAATACCCACTACAACTCCTATGGATACAAGTAAAACTCCGGTAACTATCATATTTTGTGTACCCAAAGCCAGGGCTTCGATTATATCTCTTAAACTCATTTTTTTATTTTTAGTCAGATATGATGAAAGAACTATAACCACTATGGATATACCTGCTGCATAAGTTGGAGTAAATCCATACACCAGCAAGCCTATCAAAGTCGCCAAAGGGATAAAAAAGTGAAACCCCTCTCTTAGGGTCGGTAAGACTTCCACCTTTTCTCCTGTTGCTTCGATGCCGTGTTTTTTTGCGTGAATATGGATGTAAAAAGAGATAGAAGCGAAGTATAAAATAGCAGGTAGCACTGAAACCGCTATAATGGTGGCAAATGATATGTGTGTCATTTGAGCCATGATGAAAACTCCGGCACCCATAATAGGAGGCATTATCTGACCTCCTGTACTTGCTGCAGTTTCCACGGCTGCAGCAAATATAGGCTTGAAACCGTTTTTTATCATCATTGGGATGGTAATAGTTCCGGTTGAGACAGTATTGGCAACGGCTGAACCGGATATGGTTCCCATAAGAGCTGAGCTAAATACCGCCACATGCCCTGCTCCACCTCTAAATCTTGAAGTGATGGATTTGGATAAATCCACTATAAAATCCCCTGCCCCGCTTTTCATCAAAAATGCGGCAAAAAGCATAAACATAAATACATAAGTTGCCGAAATATTTGCAATAAATCCAAAAAGCCCTTCACTGGTAAAATACATCCTGTAAAGAAATCTTGTTACCGTCATACCGGCAAATCCAAAGACTCCCTCAATATACTTACCCAAAAATAGTACGTACGCAATTGCAAAAATCATCATTGAAGGTACTATCCAGCCGGTAGTTCTTCTTACAATTTCTATAGCCAACAAAATTGAAAGAACTGACACAACCAAGTCCGTAGGCCTCATATTGCCGTTTGCTACGGCATATAAAGACTCTTCAAAACCAACCAAGTAAAAAAACGGTATCAATGCAATGAGTGCCAAAAACAGATCAAAGTATGATACGATTTCCTTATTTGAGTATTTTGAAGCTCTATAAGTCAAAAATCCAAGTGATGACAAAAATGAAAAGTGTGCAGCATTGAACCAAAGGTCGCTTATACCGCCTATTATATTGATATAAAAATGAAAAACCGCAATACCCATTGCATAATAAAGCAAAAACGGCTTTAATTTTTCTTTTGATATTCCCATAAAGATTTCCTTTTAGAAGAGTCGGGGCATTACTGCCCCGATATAAAAGATGCAATTTTATTTTGCAATTAGTCTGGCAGGTATTTTTATACCTTTTTCTCTATAAAATTTAGCCGCACCAGGATGCAACGGCATAGGAAGACCATCTATCGCTTTTTGCAGGCTCATAGCAAGTGTGGCTTTATGAACACTGTGCAAAAACGGTAAATTTTCATAAATAGTTTTTGTCAAAAGATAGACAACCTCATCAGGAGTATCTTTTGTAACGACAAGCAAGTTTGGCTGAGCTATTGTATAAACATCTTTCTTAAGCCCCGGGTAAGTACCTGCTTTTATGATATATCTGGTCCATACAGGATATGAAGCTTGAATTTTTTTGATGTTGTCATCACTAAATTCCAAAATCTTTATCTTATCAGCCCCGATAGTAGCAAATGCATTTGTTACAGCACTTGCAGGAGGGCCTGCAGGGATATTCATACCGTCAATTTTTCTGTTTTGAAGTGCTTTTGCACTTGGAGTATATCCAAGATACTGCAAATTCATCTTGTTATAGTCAATTCCCAAAGTTTTCATAATGGTTTGACCTGAAACTCTGGTACCTGAATTTCTTTTCCCTATAGAAAAAGGTCTTCCGTATAAATTTTTAAGGTCCATTATATTGCCGGTTGGAGCATATTTGTTATATACGACAAAGTGCTCGACATTTTGCCATAGCATTGTGATGCTTCTTAGATTTTTTCTTGGATGACCTTTGTACTTTCCTTTGCCCTGCCAAGCCATAGAGCCGAAAAGTCCCTGAAGTATTCCAAAATTTACCTCACCCTTATCGAGCATATCTACATTTTCACCGCTTCCGGCACTTGTGATAGCTGAAAAAGTCATTTTGTATTTTTTTGCCAATTTTAAACTGGCGATCGTTGCGATACCTACACCCACAGGGTAGTAAGTTCCTCCGGTACTTGCTGTAGCAATGATAAACTTTTGCTCTTTTTTACCGGCATTTGCCGATAAAACCAGTGATGAAGCAACTACTGATGTAAGCAAAAGCTTTTTAAAAAATGAAACTTTATGCATTATTTCTCCTTTTTGTGATTGTGAAGAAATTATAGCATAAAAATATCAAAATTGTTTTAAAAAAATTCTATTTTTTTTCTATCAAATATCCCAGCCCTTTTCTTGAGATGATAAAATCATTATCTTTAATCTTGTCTTTTACCCTTTTCATCGTAGTTCTAAGAGTTGAGTCCGAAACATTCTTGTCTCCCCAGACTGATTTTTTAAGCTCCTCATTAGAAACTACTTTGTCAAGATTTTTTATAAGTGTTTCGATAAGTAACGACTCTTTTTTAGAAAATTTAATATTTTCATCATTTCTATACAATGAGAAGCTGTCTTTATCATATTTATAAGTATCATTTAATTTTATAAAGTTCGAACCTTCGCTTTTACCTTTTAGCATATCTTCTTTTATCTGCTTTAGCAGTTTCATCATTTTATCCACATCAAGAGGCTTTACAAAATATCCGGCAATGTTTAGTCCTATCGCTTTTAAAAGATACTCTTCATCTTTATATGCGGATACTATGATGTACTTTTGGTCAGGTTTTAGTTTTGTCATCTCTTCAACCATTGAAAGTCCGTCAAGTTTAGGCATCTTTACATCAGTTATCACCAAATCGTATGAACCGCCGTTTGATAAAGTTTTTTTGTAAAGTTTATAACCTTCTTCACCATTTTTTACCACATCAACTTCATCGAAGAGATTGTTAAGATAAAATGTAAGTATATCCCTGGCATCTTTTTCATCTTCAGCTAAAAGTACTCTTGTTTTATGGCTCATTTTATTACTCCTCTATAGGTAAAATAATTTCAAAAACTACTCCGTCGGGAATATTTTTAACACTGATTTTGCCTTTTAAATTTTTTTCTATTATAACCTTGGACATATACAGACCTATTCCCGTTCCTTGTGTTTCAAACTTGGTTGTAAAGTATGGTTCAAAAATTCTGTCAATTATTTTTTCATCAATATTGCCACCATTGTTTTCTATGGATATGATAGCAAAATTTTTCTTACTATCAAAATTTTCTATATCATCTTTTACTTTGCTTCCTGCTACTTTTTTAACAACAATATTGATAAGTGCTTTAAAACTCTCTTTTTCTCTTCTTTGAAGTATTGCATCTTTTGCATTGTTCAAAATATTTAAAATACTCTGTTTTAGTTCATTTTCATAACTGTCTAAAACAATCTTTTCTTTGCAAAAAAGCTCTATTTCTATATCATTGTTATGAAATTGGTCCTCCACAAGTTTTAGTGTTGTTTTGATTGATTCTTCCAGGCAAAAATGATTTTTACTTTTTGAAGGCTTGTAAAAGTTTCTAAAGTCATCTATTGTTTGAGACATATACTCTATCTGAGTTTTGGCTCTGTTTATATAGTCTTGTAAAATTTCTTTTGAAAACTCTTTTTTACCGCAATTATCCCTTATAAAATGAAGTATCAACTGTACATTGTTTAAAGGCTGTCTCCACTGGTGCGAAATAGAGCCCAACATTCCTCCCATCGAAGCAAGTTTGTTTTGTTGAATTATAAAAGCATCTTTTTGTCTGTTTTTTTCTATCTCTTCTTTGACTCTCAATTTCAACTCTTCTTGAACACTTTTTAACTTTGTAATATCATAAATATATCCGTAAAATCCCTCGACCTCTCCAAAATCATCTTTTAAAATAAGTACTCTTGAATATATCCACTTTATTTTGCCTGCATTATCGACAATCCTGTAAATCTTGCTAAAACTTTTTTGGGATGATTTGATAGCATACTCTATCTCATTTTTAAGCGCAACTCTATCTTCTTTATATACTATATCCATATAGGAAAGTTTTCCTATCTCAAAACTACCTTTGAAATATCCGTAGCTTTTTATACTGTTTGAAACAAATTCAACACTTAGGTTTTTATCATTTCTCCATTTAAATATAATAATTCTTCCGTCCTCAACCAGCAATTCCACATTTAAAAGCTCTTTTGAGAGTCTTTTGTTTTTGTCTATATCCATACTCATCATGAGCATTCTTTTGTATTGTTTGTCATCATTACCGACAAATATTTTACCTCGAGCCAAAATCCATTTGTATCCGCTGTTTTTAGTTTTAAGCCTGTATTCACATATAAGATGCTCTCTTTTACCCTCTAATATTTCATCAAATTGCATTTGGACTCTGTCTTTATCATCTTTGTGAATAAGCCCAAACCAATCTCCAAAAGATTTTATATCATTTCTTTCATACCCCGATATCTCTAGCCATTTTTTTGAAAAATAGATACTGTTTTTTATAAAGTCTATGTCCCACATACCGTCATTGGAAGCGATGATGGCTAATTCAAATCTTTTTTTCCAGTGCTGCAAAGACTCTTTTCTAAGCAAAAGTCTTCTGTTGTATCTTGCAAAAACATCTTTTACAAATCTTGCAAAAAACAAAGAGGATAAAATAAGCAAAAGTGTTATAAAAATAACTGCTACTGCAATTTTATAAAAAAATGAGTCATAATATTTTTCTATTGAGGTTATCTCATCCCTTTTTTCAATAAAAGCATTTTTTTTGTCATACTCTATGGATATGATAAACTTGAATTTATCCATTAAGAAGACTCTGTTTTTAAACTTTTCATTTTCATTTTCATGGGTTTTATAATATTCAAGTATTTTATACTTTTCACCTCTAAAACCATGGGTATGAATTTTAAAAGCTTTATACATTTTTTTATGACCGAAGAAATTGTAAACCTCTTTGTCTATCATGTCATAAAACCAGATATAATCACTGCTGCTTGTCTGTATATTGGAGATGATTATATTTTTGGTGATATCTCTTAAATTATTTATAGTAGAAAATGCTCCTATAAAAAAGAATTGGTTTTGTATATAAATTTTATCAAAAAAAGTAACCCTTACGGTTTTTTTAACATCATCTATCCAGTACTGAAAATTATCCCCGCCCTGTGAGTAAATATATTTTAAAACGAGTCTGTCATATTTTTTACTCTCTTTTTGTCCGAAAATTAACTCTCTTAGATACTCTATAAGACTCTTTCCTTTGTAGATATCAAGCGTATCTCCTCTAAAAAGTGCAAAAGTTATATCCTGAGTCTTTTCAACATTTTCAAGGTATTTTATAATCTCTTTAAAATCTTTTCCCTCAAGTCCCAGCCTTTGGATATAGCCACTTGATTTGTAGACTACTTTTTGAAGTTTTGTTTTTGCACCTGCAATATCTTTGGAAAAGCTCTTCCTGATACTTGAGACAAAACTGTAAAGTTTTTCTTTCTCTTTAAACTCATACCTTATGATAGAGCGCTCTTTTATAGACTCAATTTCTTTCTTTTTTTTTGCATTTATCACTGTATATGATATAATGAGTATAAAACTGCTTAACACCAAAAGAAAAATGGTTGGAATATATGTTATAACTCTTTCAATATTTTCCAAATTATATAATTTTTTTCGCATACCTGATTTTATCATATTTTTAAACAATAAAGGTATAATTGTAAACTATTTTCAAACAAAAAGAGACAATTATGTATGATTTTGTAATCATAGGCGGCGGTATCATAGGGCTAAGCATTGCCAAAACACTTATCGAAAACGATAAAGATGCGGTGATTGCCATAATAGAAAAAGAAGGCGAAGTAGCCATGCATGCTTCGGGCAGAAACAGCGGTGTTTTACATGCCGGATTTTACTATAGCGCAAACTCACTAAAAGCAAAATTTGCCAGAGTCGGCAATCAGGAGATGAGACAATACTGCAAAACAAATGCTCTTAAGATAAACGAGTGTGGCAAAGTTGTATTGGCACAAAATGAAGATGAAGTCAAAGGACTTGAAGAGTTAAAAAGAAGAGGCGATATAAACGGAGTTGAACTTCACTGGATAGACAAGGATGAATTAAATAAAAATTATCCCAACTTAAAAACGACACAAAAAGCTTTGTGGTCTCCCACAACTTCGACAATAGATCCAAAAGAGGTATGCCTAAGTCTAAAAAAAGATTTATTAGAAAAACAAGTTTCCATCTTTACCGATACAAAATATTTAAAAAGAACTTCTTCCAATTCCATACTTACTAACGGCGGAGAGATAAAATACAAATGGCTGATAAATTGTGCGGGTTTGTATGCGGACAAGATAGCAAAAGGTTTTGGTTTGGCAAAAAACTACACGATAATTCCCTTCAAAGGGATATATCTAAAAGATAAAAAAAATATCTCCTCACTAAAAACCAATGCTTATCCTGTACCAAATCTTAAAAATCCTTTTTTAGGAGTTCATTTTACTTACGCAGTTGACGGCAGTGCAAAGATAGGTCCTACCGCTATTCCTGCTTTTTGGAGAGAAAACTATAAAGGGTTTGACAACTTTAATCTCAAAGAGATGATAAATATCCTATACTACGAAGCAAAACTTTTTTTTACAAATGCTTTTGGGTTCAGATCTTTAGCTTATGAAGAAGTAAGAAAATATTACAAGCCTCATTTGTTAAAACTGACCAAACCTCTTACAAACGATATGGACCTAAGCGGTTACAAAGACTGGACAACTCCGGGTATAAGGGCACAGCTTTTGGATATCAACACTTTAGAGCTTGTTCAAGACTTTGTTGTAGAAAAAGAGAATAATTCGGTCCATATTTTAAATGCCGTTTCTCCTGCTTTTACTTCGGCTTTCCCGTTTGCAAGATGGGTTGTGGAAAATTATATAAAGGAAAAAAATGAACAATAAAATTAAAGCTTTGATTATTATAGTTGCAGTTGTACTGCTTGTCCCTTTTGGATACAAACAGTATGTAGGCAAAAAAGTGATAAATGAGATAAACTCTCTAAATGAAAAAGGATTTTTGGTTACTTTAAAAAGTGATGAGAGTAATTTTTTATCAACCAAACTCACATACAAAGCCATAGTTTCAAACCCCAAAAAAATTTATAAAGAGTTTTTCGCAAAACTTTTAAATGTTTCACAATATTCACCTCTAAACAAACTCTTTTCTTCACTAAACGGCAGTGAATTGACCATAGATATAAATATTTTAAATTTCCCTGTAAACCATGAAAATGCTATCAGTATATATTTGACATCTTTGCCTGCCAAAGCACAAAACTTGCAAAAAAAAGAGCTTTTTTTGCAGGAAGTTTCAACATTTTTGAAAAACAGGGGCTTTGGAGAGAGTTTGGATATAAATGCTTTAGGCAAAGTTACAAAAATCAAATTTAAAAATATAGACCAGCAGTTTGATAACAAAAAAAGTACAGTTCACTTAAATGTTGAAAATTACATTACCGATATACAAAAGTTGGACTTTCAAAAAGAGAGCTACACCTTTACCACTATGCTTAAGGCCTTTGGATTTGCGGCACTTGACAAAAGAGGCAGGGGAGTAGAGTTTTTTTCCAAAAACTTAAAATGCAGTGTAGACAGAGATGATTTGTTCAATTACTCAACAGCATGCACTGTTAAAAAAGTCGGACTGAAAAATAAAAAGTATAAACAAAATGCTTTTTTAATTGACGACATATCACTCTCATCCGTATCCAAATCTACAAACAATCTTGTAAGTTACAAGTTTAAATACAAGATAAAAGATATCTCGATACAGCAGATATCATTTTATAAAAACAGGAAAATTGATTTGTCTAATTTCAAATATGCAGGTTCGATAAACGGCATAGACAAAAATCTGATAAAAAAATTCTCAACCATTATCTACAGCGGCAACAATTTAAAAAGAAGTAAAGAATTTAAACAAACAGTTTTAAAACTGCTAAATGAAGGATTTGATTTTAATATTGACGAATTTGGCATAGGACAAATCAGTGTCAAAGCCGGAAACAAAACATTTAATTTCGGTAAAATAAAAGTAAATGCAGAGTTGAAAGTGTTGAAAAACAACCTAAATGCCGCAATGAAGCCAAAAATATTTGACCTTTTAAAATATGTAACTTTAAATGCAAAAATAGAAATATTAAAAAAAGATTTCAAGCTTTTACAAAAATATGACAGAAGAGGAAAAATGAATCTTTTGTCCAAACTTGCAAAAATAAGCGGAGACAAAATGATATTTGAAATTGTATTAAAAGATAAAAAACTTACCATAAACGGAAAAAGCATTATCTAATGACAGAAAGTCGCTATAACATTATCGACAAGTTGGATGACATATACTATTTTGTTGATAATAACGGTATATTTAAAAAAATTTCCCAATCGGTCAAAAATATCCTTGGGTATGACCCAAAGGAGCTTATAGGTACCAGTGTATATGACCTCTATGTCATACCCGCTCAAAGAGACCAGTTATTAAAAAACAGTAGCAGTGAAAACGGCTACTTTGAGATTGCCACATTGTTAAAACATAAAAACGGCAAACATATATCCATATATACAAAGGCACACTATGTAAAAGATAAAGATGGTAATATCATAGGTATAGAAGGTATAGTCAGAGATATGAGTAATTTTCATAACCTGAAAAGTACTCTTGATATCAACCAAAAAATTTATAAAACTATTTTTGAAAACTCTCCAAGTGGAATTATTTACTTCAATACTGACGGATTGATTATAGATGCAAACAGTGCTTCAACAAAAATATTTGGTACCAGTAAAAAAGAGCTTATAGGATTTAACATACTAAAAAGAGTAACAAATCAAAATCTGTTAAAAAGCATAAGATTGTCCCTGCAAAATCAAGAAGCACTCTACAGAGGCCCGTACACTTCCGTGCTTTCCGGTAAAAAGCTTTACCTTGACATATTTTTAAAGCCATTGGTAAATGACAAAAACGAGATAGATTTTATAGTTATTTTTATTGATGACAAAACCCAAGAGTATGAAATAAACAAAAACCTTGTAAAAGCAAAAAACGAATGGAAATCCATCATAGACAATATGGTCAATATCTTCATCCAAACAGATAAAGATGGAAATATTATAAAAGCTTCACCGTCAGTAAAAGATATCATGGGTTATGAACAAAGTGAAGTCATAGGTAAAAATACAATGGAGTTTTGGCTTGATAAAGAATCTTCCACAAAAGCAAGAGAAAACTTTATAAAAGAAAAACAGCCTTTAAAAAAAGTTGTAGCAAAATTTAAACATAAAAAAGGTCATGATCTCTTCTTGGAGTTTTATATTACTCCAAGATTTGATGAAAAAGGAAATTATATCGGCAGTGACAATATAGCAAGAGATATTACCGAGCAGCTAAAGTCACAAAAGGCACTGGAAATATATAAAAATGTTATAAAAAATACTTCCGAAGGGATTATGATAACTGATAAAAACAATCATATTGTATTTATAAACAAAGCTTTTTTTGATATTACACAATATAAAGAAAAAGATGTAATAGGCAAAAATCCTTCCATCCTCAAGTCAGGAGTGCACACTAAACAATTTTATAAAAATATGTGGGAGAGCATAATAAACAGTGGCGAATGGAAAGGTGAAATTTGGAACAAACACAAAGATGACGGTATCTATCCCGAGCTTTTAAGCATAAATACCCTTAAAGACAAAAACGGAGAAATAGAAAACTACATAGCAATATTTACCGATATCAGTGACATCAAAAAAAGTGAAGCAAAGATGAGAAGTATGGCTATGCATGATTCTCTTACAGGTTTGCCAAACAGGACTATGATGTCGAGCTTGATGTCTCACTCCATTAAAAGTGCAAAAAGACAACATGAACTTATGGCAATCATGTTTATAGACCTGGATAATTTCAAAACTATCAATGACAATTACGGGCACAAAGAGGGAGATAATGTTCTTATTGAAACAGCCAAAAGACTGAAAGATGTCCTGAGAGAAGAGGATATAGTTTACAGATTTGGCGGAGATGAATTTATAGTAACTTTGGAGCACATAAGAAACAGTGAAGATATCGCAAAAATCGCCCAAAAACTAAATCAGTCTCTTCAAATACCATACCAAACAAATGATTATACTTTCTACATAAGTTGCTCTATCGGCATAGCAATCTATCCCAATGATGCTTCAAGTGTGGATGAATTGATAAAAAATGCCGATGCAGCCATGTATCAGGCAAAAAATAAGGGTAAAAACAGATATTCATTTTATTCGCATGAACTTGGAAAACAGATACAAGAAGAGTTGCGCATAGAAAATCTTTTAAGAAAAAGTATCGAAAACAATGAATTTGAGATATACTACCAGCCAAAAATTGACACAAAAACTCTTCATATAACAGGGCTCGAAGCATTACTAAGGTGGAACAGTAAGGAAGAGGGAATACTCAGCCCTGCCAAATTCATACCAATCGCGGAAAAAACCGGACTTATCATACCTTTGGGAAACTGGGTCATGCTACAAGCGTGCAAACAGATAAAAAAGTGGCATGAAGATAAACTATACAGTGGCAACATATCTGTAAATATTTCAGGAGTTCAGCTGGATAATAAAAACTTTGTAAATTCCATCAAATATGTACTTAAAGAGAGCGGGCTCTCTCCTTTGTATCTTGACCTTGAAGTAACTGAGTCAGTTTTGATGAACGACTTAAAACATTGGAGCAATACACTTGACCAAATAAGAGATATAGGCATAGATATATCCATAGATGACTTTGGCACCGGATACTCTTCTTTGTCATACCTGAGAGAACTTCCCGTAGATGAGCTTAAAATTGACAAATCTTTTATTGATGATATACCTGATGACAAAGATGCATGCGCTATAGTAAAAAGTATAATCTCACTGGCAAAAACTTTGGGGTACAAAACAGTTGCAGAAGGTGTTGAAAAAAAAGAACAACAGATATATCTTGAAGAAAACGGATGTGATATAATACAGGGCTACTACTACTCAAAACCTTTGTCGGCCAAAGAAATGAAGGATTTTTTAAGCTCATGGTGTCCCAAGCAGGATTCGAACCTGCGGCCTCTTGATTAGGAATCAAGTGCTCTATCCTGCTGAGCTATTGGGACACTTGAGGTTGGAATTATACAAAAGTAATGATTATGATATTATAAAAAAGGATAAATTTGAAGAAAATTATATTTTTATGTGTGATGTCACTTTTTGTATATGGTAGTAATGATTCCAATACTACTAAAAATATAAAAGAGTACCAAGTAACCAAAAAATAAAGGGCATCTCTAAAAACCCTATACATTGATAGAAGCAAGAAAAAGGGTAAGATTTTACAAGAGAAATTTGAAGGACTACCCGAAGGTAATTCGAAAATTTATCTTGTGAAAGATTGCCCTTTTGCTTACTTCCCTTCGGGCTTTATGAGGTTTCTTATATACTTCGTTAGAGTTTCTTGAATTAGCTTTGGCTAGTCCTGCGAAACTCTGCCTCGTCTATAAAAAACCTCATAAAGCTATCAGTGCATAGGGTTTTTAGAGATGTCCTTAAATATACCAAAAAGAAAAAGCCAAAAATGAGTCTGAAGCTAAAAAACTTGAAGAAGACGGCTTTTGCCCCTGCTCAATTCAACAACCATAACAACCCTGGCAACCATTAAAACCTTCCTCTTCATATCAACTATTTATAAATATTTTTTGGATATAATTATCTCTTATTATCTGCGCCCATAGCTCAGCTGGATAGAGCATTTGATTGCGGTTCAAAAGGTC
>CAZMKH010000020.1:0-13080 GCA_964566455.1 uncultured Campylobacteraceae bacterium
TGCTAAAATCCATATTTTCAAACATAATTTTTTATCTCTATAATTTTATTTTTTTTATTTACAAACAAAACTGTGGGCTTAAAGTTTTTCAACTCTTTTTCGTGAAGCAATGCATAAGCGATAATAATAATCTTATCACCGACTTCTGCTTTTCTTGCTGCTGCTCCGTTTAGACAGATAATCCCACTGTTTTTCTTCCCCTCTATCACATAGGTACTAAATCTTTCACCATTGTTGATATTTACTATTTCAACTTTTTGACCGACTCTTAATTTTGCTTTTTTTATCAGTTTTTTATCGATTGTAATAGAACCGATATAGTTTAAATTTGCCTGTGTGACAGTAGCTCTGTGTATTTTGCTGTAGAGCATCTCTACTTGCATTTTTTCCTCACTCTATTTTTTTACTATTATATTATATCAAATAAAACTTGATATAATAGTAAAAATAAATTTTATAAGGTTTAAAATGAAACATTTAACATTGCTCACAAGTGGTATGATTGCCATATCTCTGTTTTTTACAGGCTGTACACAAGAGACTCAAAACAAGATAGGAAGAAGCATACAAAACTGGACCGGAACAAACGGTGTTTTGGACATTTATGCCGGCAATAAGCTTGTAAAAAGATTTATCGGAATTGATAAACTCTCTACAGCATACGGCACAAATGATTCGAAACCAAGACCTTACAGATATGGATACGGATATATAGATTTAAACCAAAATTTTAAAATAGACAGCAATGAAAAAAAAGTATATTTTGAGTTTAGCGACTACTCAACAAGCTATATTTTTTATGAAAATCCGTATTAATTAGTGATTAGTGACTCGTGATTCGTGATTAGTACGATTAGAAAACTTTTTTTAGGAAAGTCCAAAAGCCGGAAAAAAGAGATGTTTTTTTTATATATATCTCTTTTTTATCTTCTTCACTTATTTTCTTTATTCTTTCATAGAGCCACTCTATATGTCTTTTGGCATCTTGCAGGTAGATAGGTTCAAAATTATTTCCATTGTTACTTTTCATCGAGTATTTTCTCTATCTCTTTCATGGCATCTTGATTTTTGAGAGTAAATTTTATCTCTATTCTTCTTGACTTATCTTTGTCTTCGACTCCGTTTTTATCAAGTATGGGGTCAAGATATGACCTTCCGCTTGCTATCATGATTTTTTTAAGGTTATGCTTTTTGACAAAATCAAGTGTTAAAAGATAATTCATAACTTCATATGCTCTTTTTTGCGAAAGTTGCAAATTATACAAAAAACCACCGTCACTGTCAGTATGACCTTCTATGATAATTTTATCCAAATGCTCTTTGATATCTTTGTTGTTCAAAAGTGCTTTTACATACTTTAAAAATACTTTTTTAAGTTCCGCTTTTGCATTATCTTTTAACTTGGCTTTTGCTTTGTCAAAAAGTATAGAAGCAGAAAACCTCATACTGCCTGTTTTTGGATCTATTTCTATCTTGTTGCCCAAAGCTTTTTTAAGCTCTGCTATAACTTTTATACGAATGCCGGTTAGGCTTTTTATCCTTTTTTTTGTTTTTCTAAGATCTGCAACAAGCCTGTCATATCTTGTCTCTTTTTCTCCTAATTCATTTAAGAGTTTAACTATCTCTTTGTCTCTTAATTCCACCTTGCTTTTTGTATCAGTCAGTTCATTTGAAAGGACAAGTACTTTACCTTCAAAATCTTTCAGTTCTCTCTCTTTTTCAAGCAGTGATGCATTTACATCATTGATAACATTTTGAAGAATTATAACTTTTTTACTAAAAGAGGCAAGTTGGGTATTTTTTTCCAAAAGTAACTTTTTTAGTCTCTTTATTTCATCATTTTTAAGTTCGAGTGCTGTTTTATTTTTTTTAAGCCTCGATTTGTTTGAAAGAAGGTCGCTTTTTAAAAGAATGGATTTTGTTACTATTGCGCCGATAAGAAGGATAAAAACAAACAGTAGCCCTGCCATGAGGTCAGCATAAGATATCCAAAAATTTGTATTTTCGTTATCTTTCTTTAAAAAATTCATACCTTATCTTTTTAACTGTTTTAGTACCTCTTTATGGTACTGCTCAATCACCAAGAAAACTTTTTCTATCTGTTCATCGAGCAAAAATCCAAAATCTGCTAATTTTACTACAATATCAGCCACTTCTTTATCAACTTTTTCAAAATTTTTCTCTACACTGCTGGAGAGTTTGGTATCTATGCTCTCTATAGCTTGTTGTAAGTTATTTGTAGCAGTTGTAAAATCTTTAAGTGTTTCATCTATCTTTATAGTTGCCTTGAGGGCATTTTCACTATGATAAACCTGTTTTAGAGAGTTTTCAAAGTTATTCATCGCGTTTTGCATATCAGAAGTGATTTTTTCAAAACTGTTTGTAGTCTTATCCACGATGATTTGAAAATCTTCTATATATCTCTGATTTAGATTTTTTATCATATCGACATTGAATACCTCTTTTAGGGTATCTACTATTTTGGTGTTGCTCTCCTGCTCTATAATAAGCTTGTATTTTTCAAGCTCATCTTTAGACCATATATTTTTTTGATAAATTCTTTTGATATGAGATATTAAAGCATTTATTTTACTTACGCCTCTTTTTTCAAAAAATATCCACCATAAAGATAAAAATATACCATATATGGAAGCATAAAAAGCGGTCCCGACTCCACTTAAAAGTAAAGATATCTCATGGTCCAACGCTTCTGTACTTTGTACGGAAAAATTTGGCATAGATATAGCAATGGCTATAAAAGTTCCCAAGATTCCAAGCATTGGAAAAATAGTTGAAGCAATAGTTGAAAAATTATCATTTCTTAATTTTGAAATCTCATCCTCCAAAAATTGGTCAATATTTGAAAGAGATTTTATTTTACCATTTATTTCGAGTTCATTACTGGCAAGAAAAACTTTTACTTTCTCTTCCGTTTCATAAAAAGAATTTCTAAATTTACATGCAGTGTAATTTGCATTATGCTTTATAAAAAATATAAAAATTAAAAAAATAAATCCCAAAATAAGCAGAGTGTGAAGCTCTACCTTTAGAGACAAGTAACCTAAATAACTAACCACCAATGCTAAAAAAAGCAAGAAAGGAATAGAAAATATTACTATAAAATTCCCTGCACAGCCTTTTTGTTCTTCATTTGGAAGCATACAAACTCCTGTATTAACTAGTTGTCAAAAAAAGTTTCTACAACTTTATCTATTTTTTCATTAAGTATATGCTCTCTTACCGGTTTTAAAATAAAATCATATACACCTTTTTCAAACGCCTCTTGTTTTTTTGTTTCATCTGTTGTTAAAACAATTACCGGAATCTCTTTCCACTCTTCATTGGCAAACAAATTATCCAAAAATTTTGACCCGTCCATTATAGGCATAACCATATCCAATAATATTAAATTGATACCTTTGTTCTCTTTTAACTTCTCCAAAGCTTCCAATCCGTTTGAAGCTTCAACTACGCTATTTACATGATTGTTTCTTTTTAAAATAGAACTAACCAACTTCAGGTTTATAAAATCATCATCAACCGAAAGTATATTTATCTTGCTCATCTCTTACCTTATATATTTTTCTAAGATTTCTCTTATTCCTTTTTTGTTGATAATATTATCCATAATTTCATCTACTTTGGATGAATCCTCTTCCTTGTTGTTATCCTGTACACTTACAAGTTCAACTATAAAAGTTTTTTCACCTCTTTGCTTATCCATTTTGTGGATTTTTTCAATTATGTCCTCTTTGTCAACAAACTCCATCTCTTTATCAAAAAGTATGACTTTGTACTGATTGTTCTCCATATTCATTAAAAATTCATCAAAATTATATACACGATCTGCACCATAGCCCATCTTTTCAATCATATTGGATAAAATTTTGGCTTCAATTTGATTATTTTTATACACCAAAACATCTTTTGGTGTTACATCAACAGCTTTTCTTCTATCCTCAACCTGATCTTGCTTTTCTTCAGAAACTTCTGGTATACTGCCCAAATCTTCTACAAAATCATCATAAACATTCTCCTTTTTTACTTCTTTGTCACTGTTGTCTTTTTCATCATCTGTTTTATAGTTTAAAAATATTTTTAATACTTTTACAATATCCTCTTTTTTAAGCGGTTTTGAAATATATTCATCCAATCCTTCTGATAAAAATGCTTCCCTGTCACCAGGCAATGCATTTGCCGTTAGTGCAACTACCGGAGTATGCTCCAATCCGTTTTCTTTTTCATAGGCAAGAATTTCATGTGTAGCTTCTATCCCATCCATAACAGGCATAGAAATATCCATAAAAACTATATCATATTTTTTCTTTTTAAACATTTCAAGAGCTTCTTCTCCGTTATTTGAAATTTCAACATTCAAACCGAGACTTGCTAATGTTTTTTCTATAAGTTTTTGATTGATGACATTATCTTCAGCAATAAGAACATCTATTTCACCCGGTTCTTTTTGTCCGGCTTGAATACTTTTTTCTTCATTTTCTATGTCTTCCGGCTCTTCTTGAACCTCCTCACTCTTTGCCTCCTCATGCTTTGTCTCCTTAGGAATTTCTTCTTTTAAAGGCTCTTTTTCTTCTTCAAAAGTTTTCAATCCTACATCCAAAGACTCTATCTCTTCTTCGTCCGCAAAAGGTGTTGGCCCGGTTTCCTCTTTATGCTCTTCTTCATTAGAAAAGATATCCTCTTCCCATGATACTTCCGGCTCCGCGTCTTCAGCTTTAGACTCTTGGATTTGCTCTTTTTCTTCCTCATCTTCATTCATTTTATCTTCAAAACCACTGTAAAAATCACTCTCTCCGTCAAAATGGACTTTCAATTTTCTGGCAGACTCTTCCTCATTCTCTTTCAAAGTATCTTCTATATCATATGCTACTTCCTGCTTTTCTTCACCCTCTTTTGCCTGCTCTATATCTTTACTACTGTCAGTTTCTTCTTTTTCACCCTCTTTATGGTATTTTTCACTTAAAAACATTTGCAAAATTGCTTCTATGCTGGAGCCTTTTATAGGTTTTGTCACATATTCATCAAAACCTTCATTTAAAAATCTCTCTCTGTCGCCTTTTAAAGCATTTGCGGTTAGTGCAACTATAGGAGTATGCTTTATACCTGTATTAAGCTCATAATTAAGTATCGCATGAAGCGCTTCAACACCATCCATAACCGGCATTGCTATGTCCATAAAAATAAGATCAAACTTTCTGCTTTTTACTTCATTTAGTGCTTCTTCACCGTTATTTGCCAAAGTTACTTCAGCATTATAGTTTTCAAGAGTTCTTTTTATAAGTTTTCTGTTGATATCGTTATCTTCAGCCACTAAAATCCTGAGTTTATTGTCTTCTTTATGATGCTCTTCAGTTTCAAAATCATGCTCTTTTGTAGATATTTCTCCACTTATCTCTTCTTTTGATTCTTCTCCGGCTTGGTTTTCTTTTACTTTTGGTAGAAAATCTTTTTGTTTTTCAAGAACATTTGCGAGTTTGGTAACATTTACAGGCTCATACAAAGGCTTGATATAATCATTTGTATATTTGTTTGCAACTGCCTGCATAGAAGATTTGAGTATAACAATTCCCGGAATTGTTATATTTTTGTAATCCTCTATCTCATCTTCATCTATATAATCAACATCCAAAATCACAAAGTTGATATTTTCCCTGTACATTAAACCTTTTATCTCTTTATAGTTATAAAAGAAGACTACATCACAACCAAAATATTTTAGATAGTCATACACATACTGAGTATGATATTTTCTATCTTTTTCGCTTGCTAGCAATGCGCACTTATACTCTGTAAATTCATCTCTAAAATTAAATTCACTAGAAGGCGACTCGTCAAATTCAAGAGTAAAGAAAAACTTGGTACCTTCTCCGACTTTGCTTTCAACTTCGAGCTTACCGCCCATCATAGATATAAATTTGGATGAAATAGTAAGCCCCAGACCGGTTCCTCCGTATTTTCTGGTAATTGTGGAGTCAGCCTGAGAAAAAGCATCAAATATAGTTTTTAACTTATCTTCGGATATTCCTATACCATTGTCGCGTACTGCAAACTGTACTTTTGTTCTACCGAATGCATCAACATTTCCCAGTCTTTTTATTTCAACATCTACCTCTCCGTCAATTGGTGTAAATTTAACGGCATTACTTAAAAGATTGATCAAAACTTCTTTTATTTTTGTAGGGTCTCCGTTTAAATAGTTGCTAAGGCTCGGATCCATATAAAATGAAAGTCTTATATTTTTCTCTGCCGCTTTTGCTGCAAAAACTTCGACAGCATTTTCAAACTCTGTTATAGGAGAAAAAAGTATCTCTTCAACTTCTATCTTGTCACTCTCAATTTTTGAAAGATCCAAAATATTGTTGATAATTTCCAAAAGATTTTCTGAGCTTTTTTCAATGATATCAACAAAGTCTCTCTCTTCGCCGCTTATATTTGTATTTTTTAAAAGCTCTGTAAAACCTATGATACCGTTTAACGGAGTTCGTATCTCATGAGACATATTTGCAAGAAATATACTTTTTGCCTTACTTGCTTCAAGAGCTATCTGCTTATCCTGCTGAATTTGATCGATTGCAATCTCGATGATACGATAACCTTTTTCGATACCTTCTGTTGTTTGAAAATCAATCTCTTCATCGATATCCGCCAACTGACCTACTTTGCTAAATAGTTTTTCAAGTTCTCTTATGCTTCTTTTGATATATCTGTCAATGAAAAACCCTACTACAAGCAAGAATATCGTAAGAAAAAACACACCCGCAGCCAAAGTAAGTTTCGGTCTTACTTCATTTTCAAACCAGTTAGCAGTCTCCGTACCGACCCTTAGATTGACAATTCCGTCAGCTCTGTTAAGTATATTTATCTTTTGTGTCATTAATCCAAACCATGCTGCCGGCTCTATCTGATAGTAACCTATGTCACTTCCTTCAATGATATTTATCTTTGCTCTTACTAGTGTGTTATATAATTTTTTGGCATTTATATTATGAAAAAGAACAAAAAGTTTGTTTTTAAGGTCTGTATCAGAAACATTTATGCTAAAGTTTGTCAAATCAGCCTGAGAAAATATCCTAAGCCATGTTGAAAACTCTTTTGTCGAAAAAGGTCTCTCTTTTGAAATAACATATGAAACAAAGCCTCTTTCCTGGCCGCTTTTTTCCATCTCTTGAAACAAATCCGCCTCCAAAGAGACTTCAGAAGTAATTTCGGGGGTCATTTGAATATTTAGTATCTTTTTATATTCATCATACAAAAGGGAGTTTACTTTAGAGTAGTAGCCAAAAAACATTTTATCAAAAGTTATACCCATCTTGTTTACAGATGTTCTGATATTTGAAATCTGGGTTAAAGCTCTGAAAACTCTTGTAAGTTCCGTATCAATCGGCTTATTTTTAAAATAACTGTTAAATTCTCTGATGGCATTATTGGTTAATTTTCTTTGCTTTTTTAGTGCATCTTTAGCAAGTTTTCCTTTACTTCCATAATAAGTTGCACTCAACCCCCTCTCCTTTGCCAAGTTTATTGAAAGGTTTTTAAGTATTTTGTTTGATTCGAGTCTCTTTTGAAACATTTGCGTATCTTGGTATTGTAAATAAGAAAGGTACATAAAATATGAGGATAGCAAAAGCAATAACACAAGAGGGAAGAAACTGATTAGTTTTAAACTTGAATTTGTATTTAATTTCATAAATATCCTTTTATATTTGTCTTATATTTTCTGAGAGTATATGCAACTCTTTTTTATAAAGGTTGAGAAACTTTTCTATATTGTCATAGCTTTTGTTTCTTACATTTCTCTCCATGGCATTTAGTATAGGCAAAAACAGATTGAGCTTTAAATTGGTACAGATACTTTTAAGCTTGTTTGTAATCTTCAATAAAGATTCGTAGTTGCTGTTTAGCATATATGCACTCATCAGGTCCAAATCATTTTTACTTTCAAGAATAAAGTCATTTAAAAGTTCCTGATACAAATCTTTATCAACATCATACTCTTTTTCCATACTGTTGTAGTCTATTTCTATCTTCTCCTCTAGAAAATCCTGCTCAATAATTTCAGTCTCATTATCTGTTTCATTTTTTTGAATATTTTCTTCTGCTTTTTCCGGAGTTTGATTTGTATCATTTTCTTCGGTTGTGTTTTGTGGTTCATTTTCTAAAGTTAGTATATTTTGTTTGGCAAAATCAATCATATAAGTTGTTTTGGAGCCGTTTATTTCTATAAGATTATATATCTCTCTTATGGTTACTCTTGCTTCAACAGCTTTGTTTTCTTCTTGTCTGATTAAAACTTTATCAATTTTTTCTTCGGAGTAGTTTAAAAAGTCTATCCAGTTATAATGGTCAAATTTATATATATAACCCTCTTTGTTTATAAAAAAGTCTGAAATATCACTCACTTTCTCTTTAAATTCCGTGATGTTGTCACATCCAAAAAGCTCTATGCTTTCTTTATCAGCACCCAATAGTTGCCCGAATTCATCATATAATATCAAAAGTTACTCCTATTTAACACTAGGATATTAGCATACAAGCTAAATTGTAACTTATTTAAGATTAAAATAATATTATATTTTAGTAATTATGTAAAAAATGTTTAATAATCTATAATTATAGTTTTGTGCTTACTGTTTTTTATGAAAATATATATGCCATATACCGTTTTCCTGCTTTGCATAATGCTCAAAACCCTGTTTTTCCAAGACTGAGTATAAAGGAGCAGGTTCAAAACTGTTTATTATATGCAAAATTTTTCCATTAAGCTGTGCAACTGTTTGCATAATTAGACCGAAAGGATCAACTCCCTTTGCCAGACTTGGTCTTACATCCAAATCTACCATATCGTTTCCAATCATCCAATCGGGTATATCTTCTTTGGTTTGAAGATTCATTTCGGGATATTTTTGATAAAATTCAGCGATTGTACCATTTTTCTTATTGGCTATAAGCAATAAATCATTGATATCAACTCCAATTTTTTTAGCAATCTCTTCCATACTATCATTGTCATTTATATCAATATTTATATTTTTTACCTTCATTATTTCCTGCAGGGCTGAAGCAATATCATCATTATCTTTTATAGCAGAAAATTTGGTTTCTTTGTCTATCATTTTATACTCCGTATAATTTTTAGGGCAACTCATAAAAACCCTTTATTTAATTGTAATAAAATTATCACATTTTATCATTGATTTGTATCAATGATTAAATTAAGGTTAATTTTGTGTTAAACTATATGCCATACAATACAATTATAAAAAATTATTATACAAGGAGTTTAAAATGAAAAGAACTTTTCAAGTAGAAAATGTTACATGCGGAGGTTGTGCAAACACTATAAAAGTATCTTTGGAAGATGATTTTGGAAATATTGAGGTCAATTTGGACAAAAACCCCAAAGAAGTTACACTGGATATCAAGAATGGCAATGCTCTTGAAACTTTTAAAAAAGAGATGGAAGAGTTGGGATATCCTGTTATTGGAGAAAAATGAGTATCTCAAAAGGATAAATTATGCAAGAAGACAAACTGGAGCTAAACATTGCAGGCATGACCTGCGTCAATTGCTCTAATGCCATAGAAAAAGTAACAAAAAAAATTGATGGAGTCAAAGAGGCAAAAGTAAGTTTTGCTTCTTCCAAGGCTGAATTTAAAATAGATCCGAAAAAGGTTACAAAAGAGGATATCACAAACAAGATTCAAAAGCTAGGATACAGTGTGGCCCAGGATATAAAAGCCTTAGAAAAGAAAAAAGCCGAGGAATTAAAAAAGCTAAAGTTTCTTTTTTTGATAGCAGCTATTTGTTCTGTAGCTATACTCTATCTTATGTTTTTTCCGCTTCCTGATAAAAAACTGACACTATACCTAATGATGGCTTTTGGAACCGTTACGCAATTTTATCCGGGTGCGGTTTTTTATTCACATGCGTTTAAATCACTCTCAAATAGAAACTATGATATGAATGTATTGGTTGCTTTAGGAACAAGTGCAGCATATTTTTACTCTGCTTTTACGGTTTTGTTTCCTACACTTTTTCCCGAACACTTAAGATATGTATATTTTGATGGAGCCAGTATCATTATCACATTTATACTTCTCGGGAAGGTTTTGGAAGAAAATTCAAAAGCAAAAGCAACTGATTTTTTAAAAAACCTTATAGATTTGGCTCCCAAAACCGCCCATGTCATAAGAGATGACGGTAAAGAAGAGGATGTAAAAGTCGAAGACTTAAAAGTTGGGGATATAGTTGTTATAAAAGCCGGCGAGAGAATAAGCAGCGACGGGGTGATAGTGGAAGGCTCGGCAGAAATCGATACCTCTATGATTACAGGTGAACCGATGCCTGTATATAAAAAAAGAGGTGATGAAGTAGTAGCAGGCACTATCAATACAAACGGATTTTTAAAAGTAAAAGTTTTAAAACCCTCAAACGATACTCTGCTTTCACACATAGTGGCACTTCTATCACAAGCCCAAAATCAAAAACTCCCTATAGGAAGAATTGCCGACAGGGTTTCCAATATATTTGTACCGACTGTTATACTGATTTCCATCATAACATTTTTTATATGGTTTTTTGTTGCAGGTGATACTTTGCAGGCAATACTTGCTTCCATCTCAGTGCTTATCATATCCTGTCCGTGTGCCTTGGGACTGGCAACTCCCATAGCTATAGTAAGTTCTGTCGGAAAAGGTGCCACAAACGGAATCCTCATAAAATCACCCGAAGTACTTGAAATCATAAAAGATATAAAATATGCCGTTTTTGATAAAACCGGAACCATCACAGAAGGAAAAGTAACCGTAAGTAAAGCACTTATTAAAGATAATAACCCCAGTACTGTAAGCTTGCTTGCCCTTGCAGAATCAAAAAGTGAACACCCCATATCAAAAGCTATTGTCAAATATGCAAAAGATAGAGATTTGTATATCCAAAAAGAGGTGCAAGATATGCAAATAGTTCCCGGCAAAGGTATCAAATGTATAATAGACGGCAAAAGTGTCATACTCGGGACTATATTTTTCTTGGCAAGCCTAAATGTACAAAAAGATAAAAAATTTATAGAATTTTTACAAAATGAGCAAAACAAAGGAAAGGGAGCCATACTTGCAGCAATAGATGGAAAAATGGTTGGAGCATTCTCTTTTAAAGATGAGATAAAAGAGGGTGCAAAAGAGATGATAGATGCTCTTATCCAAAAAAACATAATACCTGTTTTATTGACAGGCGACAATGAACTTACTGCCAAAAATGTTGCTAGAGTGCTTAGTATAAAAAAAGTTTATTCCGAAGTTTTACCGGATCAAAAATATGAAGTCATAAAAGAGCTTCAAAAAAACGCTAAAGTTATGTTTATAGGTGACGGTATAAATGATGCACCGTCTCTAAAACAGGCTGATATCGGTATGGCTTTGGGAAGTGGGGCTGATATAGCAAAAGATGCGGGAGATATCATAATTATGAATAATCACTTAAGCAGTGTAATAAAAAGCATCAATCTCTCCATTTATACCATAGCTACTATAAAACAAAATCTATTTTGGGCATTTATCTACAATATAGTAGGCATACCTGTAGCAGCAGGTGTACTCTACCCGTTTTTTGGCATCATGCTTACTCCTGTTTATGCCGGAATAGCCATGAGTTTTAGCTCTGTAACCGTAGTTTTAAATTCACTTAGAATAAAATTGAAAAAATTGTAAAGGACATGCATGAAAAAGAAAAAGATAGCTATATACTCTTCAGTTGTAGTTGCGGCTTTGATTTTTGCAGGATGCTCAAGCTCATCCAACTCTACCGGTGAAGAAAAAGTTAAAAACAGGTGGTATACTAAAACCCAACTAGCAAAAGGCAAACAGGTTTTTCAAAACAACTGTGCCGTCTGCCATGGGGCAAATGCCCAGTCAACACCGAATTGGCGAAAAAAACTCAGTGACGGCACATATGCGCCTCCTCCTTTAAACGGTACCGCTCATGCATGGCATCATCCAATGAAAGCTCTGGTTTATACCATTAAAAACGGCGGCAAACCTTTTGGCGGAAAAATGCCCGGATTTGAAAAGGTTTTAAGCAAAGAAGAGATAAAAGATGCCATTGCGTATTTTCAAAATTTTTGGAACGATGAAATATATCAAAACTGGGCACAAAGAAGTAAACTAAATTAATTTTTCTTATTTACTGTTCGTTAAGAATTTATAGATATAATATCTTCTTAAATTATTTTAAATTAAAATACTTGGAGGGAAAAATGGCTCTATATGATAGAGAATATGTAAAAAACAAGACTATTGGGAGTGCTGCTGAAAAACAAAGCACTACAGCAAAAAGCAATCTGGCGGTTTTTATCAAAAAAACTTATCAGCTTTTTGCAAGCTCTTTGCTTTCAGCAAGTGCCGGAGCTTATATAGGTACGGTATATCTTGCAAATTCACTTGTTAAGGTAACACCTGACGGTAGAATGGGTGTTGCAGGATGGTTTTGGGGGCTTGTGATACTTGAGTTTGCATTGTTATTTGGACTAATGGCAGCAAAAAGAAAAGAGGGATTGAATCTTGTACTTTTATTTGCCTTTACCTTTGTAACAGGTCTTACTTTGGCTCCTACCTTGTCAGCTTTTTTGGCAATGCCGGGTGGTGCTAATATCATAACCGAAGCTTTTGTGCTCACAACGGTAGCTTTTGGAGGTTTGTCTATATTTGCAATGAATACGACTAGAGACTTTTCCGCTATGGGAAAAATGCTCTTTATCACTTTGATAGTAGTTATTGTAGCAAGTCTTATCAATATATTTACCGCAAGTCCGCTATTTCAACTTATCATTGCAAGTGTAAGTGCTATACTTTTTAGTGCTTTTATACTTTATGATACACAAAATATCATAAGAGGCAATGTAGAAACACCTGTCGAAGCAGCTGTAATGCTTTATCTTGACTTTCTAAATCTTTTTATTGCACTTTTACAGATATTGGGTATATTTAACAATCGAGACTAATCAAAGGGGAGACTCTCCCCTTTGATATACAATACTTCAAACTCCAGATAATCAAACGGATAATTTTT
>CAZMKH010000021.1:0-12123 GCA_964566455.1 uncultured Campylobacteraceae bacterium
CTATTTCATTTATATCTCTTAAATGTTTATATAAAAGTTGTAAAAATTGCTGCCATATATAAAATTTTTCTCTGTTTAACATCCATTTATAAGGTAAAGATGAGACATTTCTCAGTTGAAAAAGGTTCTCTTTGTTTGTTGGATGTGCTTCATAATCTATCTTGTATCCCAAGTGGATATGAGAGTGTCTGGCCCCGTAAAACCTGTAAAGAGTTTTTACTTTTTTGGGGTTTAAAATCGTAACCAAAAGGTCTTCTTCTCTTACTTTTGAAACATTTATTATATAGCCTTGCATAGATGAAATCATACCCAAAAATGACAGTTTTATCAAATTTTTACCATTCATTGGATATAATCAGCAAATTTCAGTGCTATTGAAAGGTTGCCTATGAGTGGATATACAAATTTTAAAGACAATTGCGGCTTTGGATTGTTGGCAAGTATTGACAATAAAGCTACACATCAAAATGTAGAAGATGCCATTACGGCATTGGAGAGAATGATGCACAGGGGTGCAGTTGCGGCAGACGGAAAAAGTGGTGACGGAAGCGGACTTCTTTTTGGAATGCCAAAAAGTTTTATGAAAAAAGTAGCAAACGAACAAGGAATAGACCTTCCAAAACAGTTTGCAGTTGCTTTTGTGTTTATGCAGGAAGAGAAACAAAAAGAGATTATTGAAGAGGTGCTTTACAAAAATGATTTGAAAGTTCTTTTTTACAGAGATGTACCGATAGATACCAATGCTCTTGGAGAATTTGCTCTTAAAAGTTTACCCAACATTGTCCAGATATTTGTTGCACCAAATTCACTCTCAGCCACTAAAAGATTTGGCACCTCATTATATCTTGCAAGAAGAGAAATAGAGAGAAAATTAAAAAATTATGATGAATTTTATATATGCTCTTTTTCGGATAAAACCATATCTTACAAAGGGTTGGTTATGCCGACTCATATCAGAGAGTTTTATATAGATCTGAGCGATAAAGACTTTAAAACATCATTTGCACTTTTTCATCAGAGATTTTCCACCAATACCCTCCCACAATGGAAATTGGCACAACCTTTTAGAAGCATAGCACACAACGGTGAGATAAACTCAATTTCAGCCAACAGATTTAATCTTTTGGCAAAAAGTGAATATATGAAAAGCTCTGTTTTTACAGACAAAGAACTAAAAAAACTTTTACCCATAACCAACAACAAAGTGAGTGATAGTGCCAGTCTGGATCATATGTTTGAATTTTTACTTCAAAATGGAATGGACTTTTTCAAAGCTGCCAGAGTTTTGATACCTGCTGCCTGGCAGAATGCTCCTCATATGGACTCTGATACAAGAGCATTTTATGAGTATATGAGTACTTGTTTTGAAGCGTGGGACGGTCCTGCGGCAGTGAGTCTGACAGACGGAAGACATATAGGATGTATTTTGGATAGAAACGGTTTGAGACCTGCAAAATATATCATAACAAAAGACAAGAGAATTATTATTTCAAGTGAATATGGTATCTTGGATATCGAAGAGAATAATGTAATTGAAAGAGGCAAGCTAAAAAGCGGCGAAATGATAGGAGTTGATTTAAAATATGGAAAAGTTTTAAAAAATAGTGATATAGACAATTATCTAAAAGATTTAAATCCATACGGTAAATGGCTCAACTCCAATATGGTTTATCTACAGGAATTTATAGATATGCCTTTTTCCAATATGGATGATTATAAGCTTGAAAAGATAGAAGAGAAACAAAGAATAGCAAATATCACTTATGAAGCCAAAGATATGGTTATCATTCCAATGATGAATGAAGGCAAGGAGAATACAGGCTCCATGGGTGATGATACTCCACTTGCGGCTTTTAGCAGCAAGCAGAGATGTTTTACAGATTTTTTCAAACAAAAATTTGCCCAAGTAACCAATCCTCCGATAGACCCTATAAGAGAACGGATTGTAATGAGTTTAAATACCGGCTTTGGAGAGATAAGAAATATACTCGATGAAGATGTATATCATGCAAAAAGATTAAAAGTAATAACCCCAATACTTATGCAGGAAAAGATGGAAGTTTTACTCTCATTTGGAGACCCCAGCAAGCCAAGATATGATAAATTTTATAAAAATAAAACTTTTTCAACTCTTTTTGAAGAGAATTTAAAAGGAAGCCTCAATGACTTGGCTTATGATGTCGTAGACGCCGTAAAACAGGAAAAAGTAAGAGTTGTAATTTTAAGTGACAGGTGTATAGGAAAAAATAAAAAACCTATTCCTATGGCGATGGCGGTAGGAAGAGTCAACCAAGTCCTTTTGGAAGAGGGTGTAAGACATTTGGTTTCTATAGTTGCAGAGAGTGCGGAACCTTATGATTCACACTCTATGGCAGCTTTGATTGCTTATGGGGCAAGTGCCATATATCCATATCTTCTTTTTGGTACTGTTTTGCAGGAGTGTGAAAAACTAAAACTCTCCTCTTATGAGAGAAAAATAAGATTTAAAAATGTTATAAATGCACTGAATCTGGGACTTTTGAAAATATTATCCAAAATGGGTATCTCAACTATCGCATCATATAGAAACTCAGCTTTGATGGATGTCATAGGACTCTCCAAAGAGATAGTCGAAGACTGCTTCAAGGGTTCAGAATGCTTGGTGCCTGGTCTGGGATATGAAGACATAGAAGAAAGACTTTGCAAAGTTTATGAAGAGGTATATACCGCAAATGAAAGAAACAGAGTATTTCCTATAAAAATAGGAGGTTTTTACAAATATCTTCAGGGTGAAGAGTTTCACGGTTTTTCTCCGGATGTTATATTTGCAATTCATCAGGCGGCCAAAACCGGGAAAAAAGAGGATTTTAAAAACTTGAAAAAACTCTCTGACGGAGTCAAATTTAAAAGAATAAGAGACTTTTTTGAGCTAAAAAGCGATAGAGAATCCATAGATATCGCAAAGGTTGAACCAAAAGAGAATATATTTAAAAGATTTTCAACTGCAGCAATGAGTCTTGGTTCAATCTCACCTGAAGCCCATGAGGCTTTGGCTGAAGCTATGAATAAACTAGGCGGCAAATCAAACTCAGGTGAGGGTGGTGAAAAACCTGAAAGATTAAAAAGTCCGCAAAGGTCTAAAATAAAACAGATAGCTTCGGGTAGATTTGGCGTAACTCCCGAATATCTAAGAAGTGCCGAAGAGATACAGATAAAGTTAGCCCAGGGTGCAAAGCCGGGTGAAGGCGGACAATTACCGGGTTATAAAGTAAGTCCTCTTATAGCAAGCCTTAGATATACAATGCCAGGTGTTACGCTGATATCTCCTCCTCCACATCATGATATTTACTCTATTGAGGATTTGGCTCAGTTAATATTTGACTTAAAACAGATAAACCCTGATGCTATGATATCTGTTAAACTGGTTTCATCTTCACATGTCGGAACCATTGCGGCAGGAGTTGCAAAATGTTATGCAGATAAAATTATCATCTCAGGAGCTGACGGGGGAACTGGTGCCGCACCTCTTACTTCTATCAAATTTGCAGGAGATCCTTGGGAGATTGGGCTCAGCGAAACTCATAACACTCTAAAAGCAAATCATTTGAGAGAATTTGTAAGACTTGAAACTGACGGAGGCTTGAGAACAGGACTTGATATAGTTAAAGCTGCAATGCTGGGAGCTGAAAGCTATGCATTTGGAACAGGAGCCTTGGCGATACTTGGATGTAAAGTACTAAGAATTTGTCATTTAAACAAATGTAGTACCGGAATTGCTACACAAAATGAAGTCTTAAGAGAGCATTTTACAGGAACTGTAGATAAGCTTATAAACTACTTTACGCTTTTGGCTGAAGATGTCAGAGAGATACTTGCAAGTTTGGGTTATACGTCCATCGATGAAATAGTAGGAAGAAGTGATCTTTTGAAGGTGATAGATGATGAATTTGCCAAAAAATTTGACTTTAGCAGGATTTTAGAAAGAGTCGAAGGTATCGATACCTGTCAGAAGGAGAGGAATGAGCCGATAGATAAAAATCTTTTTGAAAAAGAGATATTAAAAGAGGTTTATCCGGTTATTCAAAATCCTGATACCAAAATGGTGATAAAAAAAGAGATAAAAAATATAAACAGAAGTTTTGGCGTACTTATAAGCGGTGAGATTGCAAAGTACTATGGAAATGCAGGACTTCCTGAAGATAGCTTGATTTTTAAACTGAAAGGAACTCCCGGACAAAGTTTTGGAGCATTTTTGGTAAACGGTATTACACTGAAACTTGACGGTCTTGGAAATGATTATGTCGGTAAAGGCATGAATGGTGGAAAGATTGTGATAATGCCTAAATATCAGGGAGATAACTTTTCAAGTGCCGGAAATGCATGTCTTTATGGAGCAACAGGCGGGAAATTTTATGCAGTTGGTAGCGTAGGTGAGAGATTTTGCGTAAGAAACAGCGGAGCTACTGCTATAGTTGAAGGAACGGGTGATCATGCCTGTGAGTATATGACAGGCGGTGTGGCCATAATACTAGGAAAAACAGGAGCCAACTTCGGCGCCGGAATGACAGGAGGAGTTGCTTTTGTATATGATAAAGACAGAGGTTTTATAGACAGGCTAAACCAGGAACTTGTGGTTGCCAGAAGGATTGACAGTGATGAAATGGATGAAGCAAAGCACTTTTTAAAAAAGTTGCTTAGAGATTATATAAATCAAACAGGAAGTGACAGGGCAAAATATATACTTGAAAATTACAGACATGAAGTAAGAGAGTTTTGGATGGTAAGACCGAAAGATTTGACTAAAACTCCATTAAATCCGGATGAGGGAGATTAAGATGCAAAATTTTACTGAAGTAGAAAGAATAGATCCTTTAAGAAGAGGCTCAAATGAAAGAATAAAAGATTTTAAAGAGATATATGAAGTATTTAAAACTCCTGATGCCGCTGTACAGGCTGAAAGATGTATACAGTGTGGTGATCCATACTGTCATAACAAATGTCCTTTGCATAACTATATCCCTTTTTGGCTCAAAGCAACCGCAAATGTTGATAAAGAGTTGGCTTTTAAACTTTCAAATGAAACCAATCCATACCCTGAGATAACCGGTAGAATTTGTCCTCATGACAGACTCTGTGAGGGTGATTGCACACTAAACCAAGACGGTTTTGGTGCTATAACCATAGGAGCGATAGAAACTTATATATCAGAAAATGGTTTTAAGCATGGCCTTAAACCTGAATTTCCGGGCATAACAAGTGATAAGAGAATAGCCGTCATAGGCTCGGGACCGGCAGGAATATCTGTAGCAACTTATCTTTTAAGAGCAGGTATTGGGGTGGATATGTATGAGAAAGCTTCACGACCGGGAGGACTTTTGACTTATGGTATTCCCAACTTTAAGCTTGACAAAAAGATAGTTCAAAGAAGATTTGAGTGGTTGCAAGAAGCAGGGCTTAATTTGCATCTTAACTGTGAAGTGGGCAAAGATGTCTCTTTTTCTGAAATATATCAAAAATGTGACGGTATTTTTATAGCAATAGGTGCCGGAAAACCCAGAAATGCAAATATCAAAAATGAAAATGCCGAAGGTACACTTCAGGCTATTGACTTTTTGATAAATATTCAAAAAAAGCTTTTTGGGGAAAGTATTGACGAAAAATACAGTGTAAAAGATAAAAATGTTGTAGTTATCGGTGGTGGCGATACTGCGATGGACTGTGTTAGAACTTCTATAAGAGAAGGCGCCAAAAGCGTTAAATGTCTTTACAGAAGAGACAGAGCAAATATGCCCGGAAGTAAAAAAGAGATAAAAAATGCTTATGATGAAGGTGTAGAATTTGTTTTCAATGCCAGTCCAAAAGAGGTTGTAGTTAACAGCGAAGGAAAAGTTATAGCTGTCGAAATGCAAAAGACAATGCTTGGAGAAAAAGATAGTTCAGGGCGACAAAAAGTAGAAGTAGTTAAAGGAAGTGATTTTAGAGTTGAGGCTGATGTTATTATATTTTCTTTGGGATTTTCACCTGAAGTACCGTCATTTTTGGCTGAAAACGGGATAGAAGTCAACAAGTGGGGCGGCATAGTGATAGATGAAAATTATGAAACAAGCAAGAAAGGAATATATGCAGGAGGAGATTGTTACAGGGGTGCAGACTTGGTTGTAAGAGCAGCCAATGACGGAAAAGAAGCAGCCCACCAAATCATAAAAAAGTTAAGATAGAGATGGATTTTATAGCAAGTGCCATAAAAGCCAATCAAGAGATATATGAACTTTTAAAAAATAACAACCCTTTGCTTAAAAAAAAGCTTCAAAAAGGAGCGGGCGGAGATATCAGCAGGGTTGTTGATATGGAAGCTGAAAAGATTTTTGTAAAATATTTGGGAAAATTTGGACAAATTGTTTCTGAAGAGTCCGGTATCATTGGAGATGGAAAAGAGAGCATTATCATAGACCCGATAGACGGCAGTGAAAATTTTATATCAGGACTACCCTATTTTGGAAGTTCGGTAGCAAGAAAAAAAGATAGTAAAGTATGTGGTGGAGTTATTTGCAATTTTGCCAACGGAGACATTTTTGTAAAAGATGACAAAGGTTTTAAAAAAGCAAATATAAAAAGAGAAGATTTTTCAGAAATTACAAGTAATAATTATGCTACAATAGGCGTTTATGAAAGAGCTTATGCCTCTTCAAAACTAGTATGTGAAATAAATAAAATAGGACTAAAATACAGAAGTCCCGGCGCATTGGCTCTCTCTCTTGCCTATGCGCATGACTTTAAATTTGTTATATTTGAAGGTAAAATAAGAGAGTATGATATAGCGGCAGGAATGTATATGTGTGATGATATGGAAGTATTGCTTGAAGATGAAGTAATGGTCATATCCAAAGATAAGAAACTGTTTGAAAGACTAACTACAATTGTGCGAGGTATGAAATGAATTTTGGTAATATATTCAGCAAGATGAGAAGACAACAGCCTACAAAGGAAGAGGCACCAAGTCATTGGGTGAAATGCCCAAGTTGTAACTCTTTGATGTATTACAAAGAGGTTGAAAATCTTTTAAATGTTTGCCCAAAATGTAATTTTCACATGAGAATATCTGCTAAAAAGCGTATTGATATGCTTGCCGATGAGGGTACATTTACTGAATATGACAGCGAACTTGAGCCAAATGATCCATTGCACTTTGTAGATAAAAAATCTTATAAAAAAAGAATAGCCGAAGGCTATGAAAAAACGGGCAGAAAGTCTTCGGCTATAAGCGGTGAATGCAATATAAATTCCAAACTTGTGCAACTGGTTGTTTTTGATTTTGCTTTTATGGGTGGTAGTTTGGGCTCAGTAGAGGGTGAAAAAATAGTAAGAGCAATCAACAGAGCCATCGAAAAAAGAACCCCGCTTATTATAGTAAGTGCCAGTGGAGGTGCAAGGATGCAGGAGAGTACATTTTCACTTTTACAAATGTCAAAAACTGCTGCAGCTTTGGCGAAACTTGATGATGAGGGTTTACCTTATATTTCAGTGCTGAGCGATCCTACTATGGGGGGAGTCAGTGCCTCTTTTGCATGGCTTGGAGATATCATAATGGCTGAACCTAAAGCTTTGATAGGATTTGCAGGACAAAGAGTTATAAAACAAACAATCGGAGCTGATTTGCCTGAAGGTTTTCAAAGGTCCGAATTTTTGCTTGAGCACGGTTTGATTGATATGATAGTGCAAAGAGGAGATATGAAAAAAACTATCAGTGATTTTTTAACATTTTTTGAGAAAAAAGAAGATAGTAAAGCCGAAAGTCAAGAAGTTGCATAGACTAAAAGCTTATACCATAGAAAAAGAGATAAATGATGAGTATGAAACTATTGCTAAGGGTTATAAAAAAATGATTTCAAAATATGCAAAGTTTGAGCATACGGTATGTTTTAACAAGACAGTTGCAAAAGCACAAAAGGGTGAAGCAAACAGAGCTAAAAAAAGTTATACCGATGTATACGAAAAAAAATTGGGCAGATTCAATATTGCACTCGATGAAAAAGGAAGAATGTTAGACAGTATTGAATTCAGTAAAATTTTTAAAAAAGAGGATGAGATACATTTTTTTATAGGTGGAGCTTACGGTTTTGAGGATAAGTTTTTAGATAATTGTGATGAGGTGATATCACTCTCAAAATTGACATTTTCGCACAAGATAGCAAAAATTGTTTTATTTGAGCAAATATACAGAGCGTTAAGTATAGTAAACAATCACCCGTATCACAAGTAATTTTTTATAGTGGCGGTTTAAAAATTGCCATTATACAAAGTTACTTTGAAGGAGAATATGTGAAAGAGAGCGATTTGAGGTTTTTTGAGAATTTGCTGGATACCAGAAAAGAGCAAATACAAAATAATATAAACAATGCATTAAAAGATATGCAAGAACTACAAAAAACACATGTATCTGATGAAGCTGACCATGCTTCAATTAGTTCTGACAGGCTAACCAAACATGCCATAAATAAACAACAGGCCCGGGAACTTAAAGAGATAGAATATGCCAAAAACAAGATAAAAGAGGGAAGATACGGAATTTGTGAAATGTGCGAAGAGAGGATTTCTGTTCAAAGGCTTAAAGTCAAACCTCATGCAAAATATTGTATAGTATGTAGGGAGATTGTAGAAAAACAAAATTAAAGGGTATAAAATGGGATTAAAAAAATATATTTTATTTTCAATTATTTTTATTGTGGCTGTAGGGGCCTATGTATACAGTTTCAACGGTGATACTTATACTTTGACATTTTTTGGTGTTCCTTTATCTTTGAAGATTGCTTTGTGGGTAGTGCTGCCTACAGTTATATTGGCTGTTGCGTCAGTATTGCATATGGTTTTTTACAGTTTTAAAAATTATTTAACTCAGAGAAATTTACAAAAAGATTATAAAACATATCTTCAGTATGTAAAATATCATATGCTTGGTGACGGGAAAAATATGAACTTTACAACAAAATGGTATGATTTGCCTGCAAAAGTTTTAAACCATTTTAAATTTGATGCAACCAAAGATGCAGGTGATATAAATGATGATGAGCTAAAAGAGGTTATTGATACTCTTAAAAAAATAGAATCAGGAGAATTTGTAAGCCTTAAAAAATACAAACTTCCAAAAGATAACTACTTTGTAAAGAAAAATATCCTAAATAAACTCTTTAAAGATAAAAAAGAGTCTGAAAATATTTTGAAAAACTGTGAAGATAAAAATGATAATATATGTCAAAAAGCTTTTGAAATATACTGTACATATGCAAGTTACAGTGAGATAAAAAAACAGGGCTTTGAGATAAATAAAGAGCTTTTTGACAAGCTTATGCAAAGATTTGAAGATAAAGAAGATGACTTTAAACTTAGTGTTGATGAGATAAAAGAGTTATTTGGGCAGTTTGATTTTGATAAGAGTGACTATTTGTTATACGCCAAAAAATTAAAAACTTTACTTAACCCGGAAGCAGTTCTTTCCATATTTGAAACTCTATCAAATGAAAAAGAAGAAGCATTAGAGGCATACTTGTATCTGTTGTTTGAATTTCAAATGATAGACAAAGCAAGAGAGTTACTTTTATCATTGCAGTCAAATGAGTGTGAAAAATTCAAATATATTCTTGAGCTAAAAGATTGCGGAAAAAATTTTGATATAGATATATTCTTTGATTTGGAATAGGGTTAAGGATTTAGGTTCTAGGATTTAGTAGAAAGTACTAATCACGAATTATGATATGATAGATTTTTCAAAAAAAGACCTTTTGTTTTTGGCTCCTCTTGCCGGTTTTACAGACCTTCCTTTTAGACAGGTGGTTAAAAAATTTGGAGCGGATGTTACCGTGAGTGAAATGATTAGCTCTAATGCGCTTGTCTACAACTCTAAAAAAACTTACAAAATGCTTGAAAAAGCTCCAAATGAAACTCCGTATATCGTTCAAATAGCCGGAAATGATATAGAAGTCATTAAAAAAGCAGTAATGATTTTAAATGATATAGATGGAATTGACGGGATTGATTTAAACTGTGGATGTCCTGTACCAAAAGTAGTCAAACAAGGAAGTGGCAGTGCACTTTTGAATGATTTGCCAAAAATGGGCAAAATCATAGAAACGATAAAAAAATATTCCGACAAACAATACACCTCAGTAAAAAGTAGACTTGGTTTTAGTGAAAAAAAGCCTGGTGAGATAGCAAAAGTTTGTGAAGATAGCGGGGCAGACTTTGTTACTTTTCATGCAAGAACAAGAAGTGATGCATATAAAAAAGAGAGGATTGATTATGAATCAATCGCAAAAGCCAAGCAGGCCATATCTATTCCTCTGGTGGCTAACGGTGATATAACTACTTTGGAAACCTACAAAGAAGTCAAAAAAATAACCGGTGCCGATGCTATTATGATAGGAAGAGGGGCAGTGGGCAATCCATGGATATTTTATCAAATAAAAAATTCCCTTAACAAGGTTGAAAAAGAGAAGATAAAAGAGATTGTGCTAGAGCATTTTGAGAGCATGCTAAACTTTTACGGCGAAAGAGCAGTAGGGATTTTTAGAAAGCATATCCATTCATATTCGAAAAATTTTCCAAATGCTACAATTTTCAGAGACAAGGTAAACAGAGCAGAAGACCCTCTTTTGATAAAAGAGTATATAAATGAATTTTTTAGTCAAATCCCCAATTAGTCTTCTTTGGTGCTCAAATCAAGGCTTGCTTTGTCTCTGTAATTAGAGAGCTTATCGTTTCCTACTTTTAAAAATTCATCCAGTTTTTGTCTGTTTCTTGCAAACATTTCTTCAAATTCTTCATCACTTTCAAGTGTGGAGTTATCACTTGAGAATTTATCCAAGAGTTGATTGGATGAGCCTGTTAAAATGAGGTATTTTTTATCCATATATGAAAGAACCAAAACACTGTTTTTAGGATCTATTTGTTTTCTGTAAACTATTTTTACTTCATTTTCATTTATATCATTTTTAAAAAGCCAGCTTTTTCCCGAAGTAGTCGGTTTGGTAACTCTTTTTTTGATAATCCAAAGTATTAATAAAAGCAACAGTAAAACAAGTATGACCATATAGTATCTATTGTCGGTATAGCTTGTCTTATCAAGAGGAAGTGAACCCAAACTGTTGCCAACAGGCTTATTTTTCACAGTAGATGGTTTTGGTAGTGACCGTGTAGTTTTAGCTCTTAGTCTAAGCCCGAAACCGTCAGTTGTTTTGGATGCAATTATATGAATATCATTTTTTGTTTTAAGTATTATATTTATACCTTTTTTGAAAGGAGTGATACGGACCTGGCTTACGATAGGCGAATTTATATTTTTTGTAACTTCTTTGTTAAAATTTATATTATTCAGAGTGATATTAAATCCTCCGTCAATTTTTTTTAGAAAAAGTTTTCCATTGTATGGAGTATCAAAAGAGAGCATTATGTCAACTCTGTCATCTCTGTCATATGTATTGTAAGTCAGTAGGGTAGTTGCCAAAAGATTTAACTGCAGTACCAACATGATAACAATAAATTTGACAGTTTTTAAAGATATCAAGTAAGCTCCTTGCTAAAATACTGAATAACAGACTTGGAATCAAGTATTTCATTTATCCTAACGGCAAGGTTTTTCTCATAAACCATAACTTCGCCTTTGCCTATAATTTTATTGTTTATAAAAAGCTCGACACTCTCACCGGCAGGCTTTTGCAAATCTATGACAGATCCTTTTGAAAGCTTTAGTATTTCATCTATTGCAAGTGTTGTAGAGCCAAGTTCCGCAGTAAAAACAACACTTATATCATCCAGTTTTTCATATTGGGATTTGTCGAGTTTTTGCAATATTTCTTCCAAATTACAGTTCCTCAAGCCCCAAAACAAAACACCTGTTGTTTATTTTGCTTGCATCGAAATAAGTCAGAGACAACTCTTTTAACTCTTTTACAAACCCAAGATACTCCGGCGTAGAAAGTGTATATGTTGAGTCACTGTCGAATTCCTCTATCATGGTTTTTGCAGTACCGCCTATAAGATTTGCAGCTTCTTTTAGTAAATCTACAAAGGCCTTTTCGTCAAGATTGTCTTCAAAGAGCAAGTTTTTTGCTATTAAGTTAACTGTATCTTTTTTAAATAAAAAAACAGCAT
>CAZMKH010000022.1:0-11773 GCA_964566455.1 uncultured Campylobacteraceae bacterium
TTGCCTTTTAACGGAAGAAGTATAAATATATGGGAAGAAAAAAGTGTATCGCTTGATATAACAAGTGGCAGTATCAATATCTCATATACTTCCGGAGATGTACTTCCAAAAGTTTCATTCCATCTTCCAAATGCCCAGCTTAATTTTGGAGATTTGTTAAAAGATACAAATGGAGTTTCATTTAAAACAGCTATAAATGATTTGGAAAATATCAATATAACTCTGCCTAAAGCACTATCACTTTTTGATACCGGTTTGAAACTGCCTTCGGGATTTCATATAGGAGGTAATTTTTCAGATTTGGCAAATCCTGTCATAAATCTATCGGGAGACATCGACCTTTCAAGCTATCAAAATGATATCATAAACGGTATAACAGGAGCGACTCTCAGTGCAACCGTTCAAAAAACAGGCTTTGACGGCTTAGTTACACTAAACGGAGCGTTAAATCCTATCACTATCATCAACAGAGGCTCTGAACAAAAAAATGTAAAACTTGTCTTTGACGGCAACAATCCAAATCTAAGCATAAGTTTTCATAACGGCGATATGCATCCGCATATATCATACAGCGGTATAACTCCAAAGATATATTTTGGAGATTTGTTAAAAGATGCTTCAAACGGAGCATCAAACCTTTTTGCTACCATATCCGACTTGGAGCATCCTTCTATCAATATCTCAAATGCATTAAGCTTGCTTAACAGCAAGATAAGACTTCCTCATGGACTTAGTGCGTCGGTTGACTTGAGTGACATGCACAACCCTGTCATAACTTTTAGTGTAGGGATTGATTTTTCCCAATATAACAATATCGTAGCAAAAAAACTGCAAAATGCCCAAATATCAGGAACCATATCCAAAAATGGACTTATTGCCGATATTACTGCCGCCAAACCTGCTGATATAGACATATATCCTCAAAAAAATGTAAAGATAGTTTTTCAAGGTTCAAGCGGTCCGACTTTACATGTAGAGATAAAGGGCGCCACATCACTGCCAGAGCTTCATATATCAAATATAGACGCCAAACTTGATTTTGGAGATTTGTTAAAAGATGTAACCAATCCTGCAAACAATGTCTTGGCTGATATCTCAGCTTTGGCCGATGAAACAAGCTCATTGGAGATAAATTTACCTGCAAAAGTAAGACTTTTAAATTCAAAAGTGTTATTATCAAGTTCACTTGTCAATCTCAACCTGCAAGACAAATCCATATCACTTTCAAGCTCACTTGACCTTCACGAATACAATTCCAATCCTATCATATCCGCTATAAACGGCTCAACCATAAGTGCTACGATAAATTCAAGCGGATTTGAAGGAAGCATAAGCGTTGTAGGAGGAATTGCCCCTATAGATATATGGGCGGAGCATGGCGTAAGGATGAGTATAAACGGCAACCCGTCTGTTACCTTAAGGATAGGAAGCGGCGGAGTCAAGTTTGACTTTGGCTCATTAAACGCATCCATAGACTTTGGAGATTTGCTAAAAACTGCTCAAAATGCGGGTCATTACATAGCATCTTTGCAAAATGCAGCCAGTCAAAACGGAGAGTACCATATAACTTTCAGCAACAAACTCTATCTGCTTGACAGTAAATTCGGTATCGAAAACGGAAGTATTTCTATAAATCCTACTGCCAAGTCTATCTCCATAGGAGCAACTGCAAGACTTAATGAGTATAGCAGTCCTATCATAAAAGCATTTGACAATTCGACTTTCAATGCCTCTTTGTCAACTGCGGGCTTTGAAGGGAATATAACCAAAAACGGTGGCTTTTCTCCTATAGTTTTACTTGATCGAGGAGGAGCGGGCAAAGATATATCGCTTGAGTTTACCTCATCTCCGACCATCTCATTTTCTGTGCTAAACAGCGGTGTTCACTTCGGTATAGACGGTGGCGGAGCCAATATAAATTTTGGAGAATTTTTAGGCGGCGCAACCGCCAGTCTCTCTTCACTCCAGCACGGAGTTTATTCATGGGGAGTTTCAGGCAGGCACAAGCTCTTTTCTTCCGCAAAAGCCTATGTAGAAAATATAACAAATGCCGAGCTTGATATAAGCGACATAAAAGATCCAAAGATCAGCTTTAGCGGACAGGTTGATCTGAGTGAATATGGAGGATTTTTCTCCACTATGACAGGGGTCGCACTCGAAGATGTAATGATATCCAAGTCAGGTTTTCAAGCAACTATAACACCTCAACTTAACGACTTAAATATTTGGCAGGAAAAACATGTAGCTTTGCATTTTACACAAAATCCAAGCATCTCGCTAAAACTTCAGGGAAGTAACTTTAAAATGGGCTTTAAAACCCTTAAAGCCGAAGTACATTTTGGGGACTTGTTAAATAATGCGGTAGCGAGCATAGATGATTTGGTTCAAAACGGACAAACCGTAAAAGATACATACTCATGGAGAATTGATCAAGCTGACATTCCTTTGATGGATAGCGGTATTACACTAAACTCTTTAAGCGGAACTTTAAATCTTGCCGATTTGACCGATCCTACTATCACTCTAAATGCCACGGCTGATTTGTCACATTTTTCCGAAGTATTTAAGTTTGTCAATTCCGCATCACTTGAGAATGTAACCATTTCCAAGCATGAATTTAGCGGAAATCTAAATCTTACCATGCAGGATATTGATATATGGAAAGATAAAAATGTAAAACTTCATTTCACCCAAAATCCTTCATTTTATCTAAGAATCAATTCAAGTGGAGTCAAAGTAGGAGCAAACAGTGTTCAGGCAAATGTAAACTTTGGCAACTTGCTAAACAATTCCGTTGCTGATATACACAGTCTTGGAAATGATGTTTACTCCTTCTCTGTCAGTGGAGAAAACAATCTCGCAGGAACACCGGTCAATATATCAAACTTAAACGGACAAGTTGACTTAAGTAACTTGAAAAATCCTGTCATTACTTTAAATGCCACTGCAAGTATTCCATCTATGGGCTCAAAGTTTCAAGGCATTGCACTACAAAACGCAACTATTTCAAAAACAGGATTTGACGGTGATATACAAGTCCTGCTTGGCAATATAAATTTATACAGCGAAGATAGTAAAAAGATAGATCTTGAATTTGTCAATAATTCACCCGCTACTCTTCATCTGACTCTTACAAGAGAAAAGTTTGATATAGGGGTAACCGATCTAAATGCTGAACTTGCATTTACAAACATGTTGAACAATCAAAAAATACCTCTCGTGCCTCTTTTGGAAAATGGAGTCAGAGTACCAAGGACATTTTCATGGAATGTGGCAGGTCCTATCAACTTTGTAAATGATTCAAAAGGTATTATACCTGTAACAAACATGAAAGGAAAGATAGATCTTTCAAGCTGGAGTGATCCGAAAGTGGGCTTTGGGGCAACAGCAAACTTTACTAACTATAACTTAAGCAACAATATAAACTTGGGAATTGTCGAAGTTACAAACGCAGAGATAACCAGACACTCTATAAAATGGAACTTGGCTATTACCAATGCTTCGGCAAACTTTACCATACTTGATCTCGGTCCAAATGACAGTGACGATGTAAGAGTTGAACTATCAAACATAAACGGCTCTCTTGGAAACAGCGGTGGATCACTGAACGGAGCTGACGGTACTCTCTTTTTCGGTAAACTCTTCGACGGAAACAAACAGGCATCACTCTCTTATCAAACAGGTGAAAACGGACTTAAAACTTACACTTTTTCACTTGATGATGAGCTGATATACAGAAAAGATGAAAATAATTTCATAAGATTTAACGGCATTAGCGGTCAACTTATAGAAACAAGCAAAGACCATTATAAAGTAAAATTCAGCTCACAAGCCATCATTAAATCATCTGTGCTTCAAGCTATCAATATAGAGCAGATAAGTGCCGAAAATCTTGACATATCAAACAGTGGCTTCAAAGGTGACATAACAGCATCCTGGACCAATAATACCATTTCACTGCTTCAAGGAAAAGTGGCACTTGAGCTAAGCAATCTTGGAGTCCACATAGACTCTTCAAAAACAATGCCTATCTCACTCAACCAGTTTGGAGGCAAGCTTGACATACAAAATCTCTTTGATCAGTCTCAGGCAAAAGCATCCATTTCATTCGATCAAAATACAAAGCAAATCAAGTGGGGATTTCCTCAAAACCAAACTCTTAGCATCTCTCAAAATTTCCAGTTTATCGGTTTGAGCGGAAGCATAAATGTTGACTCTATCCACAACCTTGCCATAGCATTTTCAGGCAAATTTGGATACAAAGGTATAAATGCTCAGTTGAACTTGCAGGATTTTACCATCAGCCACAATGGTTTACACGGAACAGTTGCATTAACTTCAGCACTGACTATTTACAATAAACTCAAACTGAGTAAATTTTCAGTAGCTTTTGCAGGAAGCGATACTTCAGGAAGTGCAGAATTAACCTACGCAGATACATCATTTTTAGGCAGCGGCAAACCTATGGATGTAGCTCTCGGTGCTACGGTTGATAGAACCGGTATAAAAGATTTTAGCATCAAAGGAAATGTTCCTGGTGTCAATATACCAAACTTTGCCAATATAACATTTACAAGTCTCTCGACTTCACCGTCATTTAGTAATTTTTGGGTAAAAATGAGCGGAAACATCAAGCCTACAAACCCGCTATTTAGTGCAGCAAGCAATGTAGAGTTTCAAAACTTAAAAATTTCACACAGCGGCATCAGTGTCGACAGTGCCGGAGTTATGTTTGATACTTCAGGAGCCAATGCCTCTTTAGGCGGGCTTAGCATGCACTTAGATAAGCTTGGTATAGGCTTTGAAAACAATCTCTTTTATATAAAAGCCCAGGGTGGACTCTCTTTGGAAGTTGTCAGTGCCGATGGGGGTGTGACACTTTATAGTGATAAACATATTCATGTAGAAAATATCAGTGTAGATATCCATCAAAGCGGGCTTATAGCCAAAGGAAGCCTTACTTGGTATGACAAAGATGCGGTTTACGGAAATGGATTTCATGCTACTTTAAATATGAACATAGCCCAACTCATAACCGCAAGCGGTGAATTTAGAATAGGTCACAAAGATGCTATCTTTTACTGGATGGCAAGCCTGAGCGGAGGTGTAGCGGGGGGTATACCTCTTAGTCCTATACCTCTTAGTATTTATGAAGTAGGTGGAGGTATAGCTTATCATATGATATTTGATGAGAGTAAAAAAGACTTTGTTCCTCATGGTGGAGCGTTCTCTTTGATGCTTAGCACTTATATGGGAACAAGCAGTGACAATGGCTATATGTGGAACGGACAGATAAAAATAACTGCCGGCTTTACAAATGGAAACCTACAAAATCTCATCTTGCAGGGCGACAGTTGGATCATGGCAAACCTTCATGCCTCTCCTGCCAAAAGAAAAATTTCAGCCATGATGGTTTTTTCAACAAGCCCAAAAGCCTTTCATGTAACAGCAACAGCCAATGTAGAGTATCACAAAGTAACAGTCAAAGGAAGCCTCGATGCTATGCTTTCAAGCAGTGACAAGCATATCTTTATAGGAACGGATGAAGACTATGCATGGGCATTTCACATAGATAAACAACTAGGATATGTCAGTGTGGGTATATTTGGATATGAAGGTTATGGATTTTTTATGGCAAATACAAGTGCACTTGCTATAGGAAACGGGGTAAAATTTGAAAAAACATGGAAAAAAGACTGGGTAGGACCTGACCCTAAACTTGAGATCAAATTTAATGCTATGATAAAAGCTTTGGTTATTTACAGACCGACATTTCAACTTTATGCCGATGCATTTGCAGAACTCAACCTAAAAGCATGCTACGGATACTGTTTGAACATAGGAGCCGATGTGCAGGCAAAACTTGCCACTCCAAATCCAAACTATCTATGGGCAAAAGCTACTTTTCATGCGTTTAGCCATAGCTTCTCTTTTAGTGGATACATATATGGCAGTGGGGATTTACAAGAAGCACAGGAGTATACACCAAAAATACTTGATAGAATAGAGCCTGCATCTCCAACCATAGGAATATTGCCGGTTTTTAAAGTTTATACCACTTTCGTACATGACCAGCCTGTAAATATCGCGTTTTCAAGTGTACATTTAAGAAAAAGAGTGGGCAATTCTTGGGAGTATGTACCATTTGATTTGACAGGCTTGGAAGGCGATGTTATAGGAACAACCATCATTCCAAAGCAACCTTTGCTAAAGAACACTTCTTATGCCATAGACGGTATAATAAACTTTACGTATACCCAAAACGGTAAAACAGAAACCAAATCAGAAAATTTCAATATGTCCTACACCACAAGAAACAGTGACAAGATAGATTTTGATACAATGGTAAGTTATGTCAAACCTGCTGATCATCAGGAAAATGTAAGTGAGGACACAAGAGTGGAGATAAAATACAATAAACAAATTATCCAAAGGCTCGGAGGATTTAACAACCAGTATCTAGATCGCTACAGAGTAGTTTTGTTTGACTCCGATAATCATTTGATAATAGGTCATTTTACTACACCTGATACATCTACTTACGAGGCTGTATTTGTTCCTTCAAAACCTTTGAGAGTTTACAGATACTGCGTCAATCAACAAGGCGAAATAAGAGAGACTTTTATCGTAAACAATAACTTTGTCAATCCTTTTAACAATTATAAAGTAGATGATGGTGTAGATTTAAATCAAAAAATGGGTATTCACACCGCACCGGCTCCTTCAGGTGTTACAGGCACAATCCCTTCAGCCAATCCGCTATCAAATTATGCAAACACTCAAAACAGCAATTCAAACAGTAATGGTGGCTCCGGATTTAATACCGTTCAAGTTTCAAATGCCGCAGTTTCTACTCAAGTTGCCCAAATCATCATACCATCATATATCAGAAAAGGACCTATCACTTTACATTCACCTGAAGCCCTGGGAGACTTGGTGCTTACAAGCTGGAATAACGGCAAAATGTACAAATATTACAGAGCAAACGAGTATAAAGTACAGATAAGGTACTACCCACCGGGCAATCAACAGCCTCAAATAGTAAGGTCTTATAAATTCAAGGTAAAATATAACAATGCTATAAAAGAGGCAAAAAGAAAGATAACACAAATGCATGACAATCTTGATCCAAAGCTGACTGTCAGTCTTGATAAACATAGAGTAGGTGGCAAAGAAGCTTCTTCATCATATACTACTCAAATATGTGGAGGAAACTATAATGGAGGCTTCTACAACGAAGTAAGAGTTCGCATAGATGACTCGCTGCTTGATATAGGTATAACCACAGGAATAAAAACAAAAGTTATTGCAACTTGGACTTATCAGAAAAAAGACGGCAGCCAGGAAAAAATTAAAAAAATTATACATGATGGCGACAGATTTCTTTTGCCAGGCATATTGGAGTCTTACAGTGCCATTATAGAATACCATTTGGAGACTACAAATGAACTTCTATACAAAACAGACATGAGTCTTGTAAGCGGCGATCCTTTTGATGCGTGTATGGAAGAACAAATGCAAGAGGCAGAGGAAAAAGTGGGAGAAAAAGTCCAAAACGGAAGTCAAAATGCACACAACCCTATGAACAACTTCGGCTCCGGCAGCCCTGACGGAGGATTTGGGCCTGGAGGCTTACCAATGGGTGGCAGCATACTTGACCAAAGTGGCACATTTACCGGAAATTTTAACCAAGGAATATAATTATGAAAAAAATATTTTTAATCTTAATCTCTTTAACGGTTTTTATGTATGCAAAAACAAACGAGCTTTATCTCTTTGCCAATCCTTCACCCAACAAAATAGAGCTTAAATGGTTTTTAAAAACATACTCAAGCCAATACACCTACAAAATATACAGAGCAAAAAAAGGAGAAAAGCTAAAACTCATAGCCACTATAAAGCCCGCATCCTTATCGCAGTTAAAAGCAAAAGGCTATGATGATGATTATATATTTATGATATATCCTTTCAGGAGCGCAAAAGGAGTGGATCAAACCATTTCCACCCTTAAAATACTTCCGAAAGTTGCCGTATTTAGGATACTAAGGTCAGTTCAGGAAAACAGCTTTGCCAAAAATTTAGGTCACTATTTTTTGGATAAAATGGTGAAAAAAAACAGCTTGTATCTTTACAAAATAGTCGCTTATAAGGGTAAGAAAAAAGAGCTTGTCAGAATGATTGTAGTTTCTACAAAAAAGCATAAAAAGCCAAATGATTTTATGTGGGTCATGACCAAAAAAAATGCAAAAGGTATAGCACTTTCTTGGGATACAAGAGGAGAGTTCGGTTTTTATAGTGTTTACAGAAAGCTAAAGGGTGAAAAAAGCTTCAAAAAGATAAACCAAGAACCCGTCTATATCAGTCGAACTTATGCCCAAAAAGCAAAATATCTCTTTTTGGACAAAGATATAAAAGAGAATATGTTTGCCTCCTACTATATAAAAAAGATAGATATGTTTGGCAAAGAGGGCAAACCTTCTAAAATTATCAAGGCCAAATTCATCAAAAAAACTCCCGTCAGAAGAGTCAGACAACTCTATGTTACCGTAAGAAAAAATGGAGTTCTTCTTAGGTGGAGTAAAGTAAAAAGTGCACTTGGGTATAATGTTTACAGAGGAGTTTCATATCAGGGTAAATATTTCAAGATAAATAAAAAACCTATAAAGAAGGAGTATTTTTTTGACAGCAAATATACTCCTGCAAAAGCTGCATATTACTTTGTGACTTCACTAAATCTCAAAGGTGAATCCATTCCATCCAATATACAAATGGCATTTTCAAGAGATATTACACCTCCAAAACGAGTAACAGCTCTAAAAGCCAAAGTAAAACCGGGTATTGTAAAGCTAAGCTGGAGAAAAAACAAAGAGAAAGATTTGGCTGGATACAGGGTGTACATCTCAATGGATATGGATAAAAAAGAGTGGAGCCTGGTAAACAAAAAACTGATAAAAACAAACTATTTCATCCATAAAAGAGCAAAAACTCTAAGCAGATTTCCATACTACTACAGAGTAAGTGCTGTAGATACATCCCTCAATGAATCACTGCCTTCCAAAATCATCAAAACCAAACTCCCCGATGTCACTCCTCCAAAGCAGCCTGTTTTTAGAAACTATAAAGCTTATGCCAAAAAAATCATCCTGGAGTGGTCTCAAACAAGAGTATATGACTTTGATCATTATAACATCTATAAAAAGATAGGCAAAAAATGGAAAAGGCTAAACAAAAAGCCTCTTAAAAAAAGCTACTTTGAAGATTTACACCCCAAAATAGGAAAAAATATCTATACCGTAAGAGCGGTAGATACATCCGGCAATGCTTCCAAGATAAAAAAATACATCACTGTTGTACTCGCGGATAAAACTCCTCCAAAAATTGAACATTTTAAACTCAAAAGGGTTAAAAACGGAGTTTTGATAACTTTTAGATGCAAAGATAAGGATTATAAGGGATTTGAAGTTTATAGAAGCAGCGGGGATATACTAAGATACTTTAACGCTTCAAACTTTATAAAAGCCAAAAAAAGTTTTCTTGATAAAAATATAGCCAAAAAAGCTCACTACTTTTACAGGCTGAGAGTCTATGATAAAAATGGTAATGTGAGTTTGAGCAAAGTCATAGATATAAGACTTGGAGAAAAGAAAAAGAAGTAAAACTACCCAAAAGAGGAGCTGATGCTTAAAAGATATAAAATTCTGTTTTTGGAAATCTTTATAGCTTTGAGCGTCGGCACAGGTGCTTCACTTCTTTATATCAACAATAACGGCTTTTTGGAAGGTATAAACAGCAAGATAACCGACCTGTTTTTTAAAATACGAGGAGAAAAAGATACTTCAAAAGATATCGTCATAGTTGACATAGATGACAAAACCATTAAAGAGCTTGGAGGTTTTAACAGGGAAGATTTATCAAACGTCATAAATACACTAAATAAAGAAAGAGTCAAAGTCATTCTTTTAGATAGGGTATTTCCGGAGGCTGATGAAAGTTCACCCTCTGTCGTTTGCAAAAAAGCGGGTCTTGCTTCATCAAAAGATATAAAAGACTATGATAAAATCCTCGCAAATAGCATCAAAAACTCTCCTGTAATTTTAGGGTTTATGCTAAGTTTCAACTCAAACATCAAAAGAGGCGCTACTCCTGTTTTAAACTCCATACTTATTCAAAAAAATATAAAAACCATGGAATTTTTACCTATAGCCAAAGGAATTATATCGAACAGACTATTTTTGCAGAAATATGCAAAATTTAACGGTTTTTTTACTATGATACCCGATGAAGACGCTATTGTCAGAAGTGTACCGCTTGTAGCAGTATACAATGACATACTATATCCTTCCATAGTCCTGGAAGCTATCAGATATATTAAAAATGCAAAAAAAGTTATCATCAATTACACTTCTACCGGAATAGACAATATCATTGTAAAAGATTTAAAGATTGCGACTGATAGATTTGGAAGAGTAGTAATTAACTATAAAAAAAGTTCAAAAGGATACATCTATATTTCAGCAAAAGATATACTCAAACATCGCTACAAACCGGATTTTTTAAAAAATAAAATCATACTTATAGGATCTACAAGTCTGGAGAGAAACAGTGATATCCAGGCAACTCCCATAGATGTGACATTTGCAGGGGTTGAAATCATAGCAAATGCCATCGACAACATACTACATCAAAATTACCTCTACAGACCAAGCTGGATTGAGGGATTTGAGCTTGTTGCACTGTTTGTATCTCTTCTTTTAGTCATTTTCTCTTCCGAATTAAAACCACTAGGCAGTATTTTGACATTTATGCTTATCATAGCAGGCTATATAACCATATCATACTATCTTTTTACCCATCACAAGATAGTATTGAATGTAGCCTATATTGTGATATTCTCTTTTATACTCTATCTTTTGCTGATTTTTATAAAATACCTGTTTGAAATAAAACAGAGAGATTCTCTATATAAAAAATTGATAAAAGAGCTTAGAAACAGGCATAAGCTTGTAGAAAAAGAGGTTGAGCAAAGAACAAAAGAGTTACAGCATGCACTTGATGCCAATATCGTACTCATAAGAGAGATACACCATAGAGTCAAAAACAATCTACAGCTTATCTTATCCATCATAAGACTACAGGAAAATGAGATACCCCAGGACAGTAAAAGCTGCGAACAATTTAGAAAGCTTGAAAACAGGGTAAGAGCCATTGCCGGCACCCATGAAATACTATGTAAAAGTGACAAAGCCGAATATGTAAATATGTCTGCATACATAAATAAACTTTGCGAGGATATAAAAGAAAGTATTGCAAAAAATGATATAACAATAAACACAAAAATATCAGCTGTTATGCCTTTGAGGCAGGCTGTTTATGTCGGACTGGTCATCAACGAACTTGTATCAAATGCCATAAAATACGCTTTTGATGGTAATGGTGGCAAAATTTTTATTGAGCTTATGCAAACAAAAAATAGTTTTACTCTATTGCTGCACGACAATGGTCCAGTAAGAAAAAAAATATCCAAACACAGTGATACACTTGGGCTCAAATTGGTACGCTCTCTTATAATTTATCAATTAAATGGCACTATTGAAGCTGATAACTTTTCTTATACCATAAAGTTTAAAATATAGGATATTTGCAGATATTTGACTATCCCTCTATAGAAAATACTCTATTGCAGGATAGTCAAAAGGGGTTTTCAGCTATAAACTTTTCTTTTCTCTAAGAAGTTGATTTAGTATCTTGAAGAGTTCGCTGGAATTTTTCTCCC
>CAZMKH010000023.1:0-1232 GCA_964566455.1 uncultured Campylobacteraceae bacterium
CTTGATAATACAGATATCTCATACAAAAAACTTTTTGATATCAATACTTCAGGAGTTTTTGATACCCGAAAAAATATATACAAAGGTGATTTGGATATAAACAGTCTATATTTAAAATATAAAAATGAAATAATTCTTGATACAAACAATACAAAAAGTTCCGTTGCAATTAATTTTTCAAAAAGTAAAATCAATTTAAAAGATTTGAATGTTACACTTGTTTTTGGCAAAAAAAACAGATTTATATTCAATGATATTAAAAAAATATATGATATTTCACCACTTTTGAAAAAATATAAAATAACAGATAAAAAAGCTGTTTTATCGACATATGATTTTAATACTTTCTATTTAAGTGCAAAAATTTTATACAACAATGAAATAATTCTATATAATGAAAAACCTTTGAAAACATTTGACATAAATGCTACTATTGACTCAAATAATATCAACTTAAATGCAAACAATGGTATCATAACTGCAGACATATCTGATAAAATAGAAATAAATACAAACAATATCTCATATGACCTTAGAAATACACTTGATAACAAAGAAGGTAAAAAAATATATTTTAAAAAGCCGATTACTCTAAATGCGGTTGATGCAATGATATATCTAAGCAAAGACTTAACGATTCCAACAAGCACCTTTACACTTTTTATAAACAAAGACAAGAAGATATTTTCAAGTGTTTACGGCAAAAATCATATATTTTATTCAAAAGACTCCAAAATAGTAGACATTCATACAAATTTTTTAACTGCAGATTATATAAACAGTATCATACATCACAAATTATTTAGAAACGGAGAGCTTCAACTCTTTATAAAAGAGTCCAATGACCTTTTTTGGGGAAATTGTCAAATAACAAACTCTGAAATAAAAAGTCCGAAAAAAGGCGGAAGTGATTTCAAGATAGATACAGGTGAATTTAAATTTTATTTAAAAGACAAAATACTTACTCTAAAGGATATAGTGCTCAAAAACAAGTTTTCCACTCTTAAAGGAAGCGGGTATATTGATTTGAAAAATAAAAACCTTCATTTGAGTTTTAAAGTGGATATTTTGAAAGATTTGGGAAAAACTATAAAAGCAATACCTCTTATAGGCTACATACTCTTGGGAAAAGACGGAAAATTCAGCTCAAAAGTAACGATAAGCGGAAATTTTAACAACCCTCAGATACAAACAGATTTTTCAAAAGATGTGATAAAATCACCGCTAAATAT
>CAZMKH010000023.1:1332-11771 GCA_964566455.1 uncultured Campylobacteraceae bacterium
CTAAAAAAAGGACTATATTCTGAATAACCCAGCAAATATGCTATCTCTTCATAGCTTAATGTTTTATCTTTTAATAAAAGCAGAGACAACTCCTTTCTTAACTCTTCCAGAATTTTTGAAAAAGTTGTATTTTCCTCTTTTAATTTTCTTTTTAATGTACTGGTACTTATGTTTAAATCTTTCGATATATCATTTATATGACATTCACCATCAGGCATCTTTATCAACAGTTGATTTTTTACTCTATTTTTAAAAGAAGAGTCTAATAAATTCTGTTTTTGTTTTTGGGCATATTTTAGTAGATATTTATAGTGTGTATTTATACTTTCTATATGTGGAATATAAAAAATATCTTTTTTAACTATTGCAAAATTTTCTGTTTGATTAAAATATATATCCGTATTTGGAAAATTATCTTTATAATAATCAACATGCTTAGGCTTGGGTTTGCAGTAGTGTATCTCTTCAATTTGCAATTTAGCATCTTTATGGTATTGGTTTACCCAGTTGTAACAAATCTTGATAAAACACTCAATAGCGCTAAAAGGCATAATAAATCTGGGAATTACATCAAAATAAAAGATAGCATCATCATCTGCCTCTTCATATCTTATAGTGATATTACCTATTATCAAAGACATAAATCTCTGAACAATACGCAAAGATTGTTTTAAATTTTTTGTACTTAAAAAAAGCTCTCCTACAATTCCGGCCTTATCAAGTGTAAAATTATCAGCTATTGCAAGTCCTATATCAGAGCGATTTGATAATTTTTCCATAGTATTCCATAGTTTATAAATCTTTATCATGGATATCCGTTTGCCGTTTATAACCGGCTTAAATTTTTGATGAGTACAAGACGATACTTTGGCCATATCAAGACCTATGATAGGAATTTGCTCCAGTAAAAAGTTATAAAACAGAGGTGATACTGAAAATCCTTTAAGCAGTAAACCAATATCTTTTGTTGAGAAATTCAATATAACCACCTTTCAATATGAGCCCAAATGTCATAGAAAGTAAATTTACTTTAGAATAAAATTATAGTGTAAAATATTTATAATAACATAAAGTTTAAAAGGCTTTAAATGTACAAGTATCTATTTTTAATTTTACTTATTTTAACGCTAACTAAAGCAAAGACAATTGATTCAATTTATATCTCCAATATAATTTTGATAGACGAAAATAAAAAAGATATAAAAACCGACAAGAATATAGATAAAATCATATCATTATATATCAACAAAAAAGAGTCATTGCAAGATATAAAAATTCTTGTAAAAAAATTGGAAACTGAGTATAAAAAAAGGGGTTTTTATTTTACAAAAATAATTATTCCTACTCAAAATATAAAAAATTCTCTTTTATATCTACAGGTTTTTAAACCAAAAGTCGGAAAAATTTCTATCACAGGCAACAAGTACTACTCTAAAAATTTTATCGGCTCCCGTTTTTCCCCAAAAGAAGGCAAGTATCTAAGGTATAATGATATGCTGGAGTCAGTTTTGCTTCTAAATGATTTTAATGACTTGAAAACCAGAGTCTTTTTAAAAAAGTCTAAAACTTCAAACTCAACAGATATCATTATAAAAGTAAAAGATAAAAAGCCGTTTCATGCATTTTTGGGCTATGATAATTTAGGCCCAAAATCAACATCAAAAAACAGAGCCAGTTTAAATGTACTGTATGGCAATTTTCTGAGTGATGGTGATAATTTGCAGCTGTATGCTATAAAATCCTTTTCTCCGAGAAATACAAATTTATACTTTCCAAGTTATACTATCCCCATAACAGATACAAAAGCAAAGTTAAAAATAGAATATTTATATGCCGATTATATCGCAGGAGGCAATTTTACCAATCTTGGCATAAAAGGTGATACAAATATATACAGCACCTCTGTATCTTATGCATTATTTAAAAATTTTACCGATAGTGCCCTGCTCTCATTTAAATACAGTCATAAACAAATAGACAATCATATATTGGGTACAACCGCTTCAAAAGAGAGATGGAATATATATATTTTATCTTGCATTTATAACCACTACTCCATTTATTCAAATAATTTGATCGATGCAAAACTATCTTCGGGTTCTTTGGGAAATGGTTCCCTAAAGAGCAGAGAAAATGAAAACAGTTACTTCACAAAAGTTAATTTCACACTTTCAAGAAATCAATTTTTAAATGCAAAAACAAATGCAGTTTTTAGCTTAAATGGTCAATACTCAAACCAAAGAGTTCCGACTGTAGATATGTTTTCTCTTGGAGGATTTGGCTCGGTCGGAGGGTTTGAACCCTCGTTTGTAATGGGGGATAGCGGATACAGAGTTTCTATGGAGCTAAACAGAAAAATTAAAAAATATCTTGACATAGGTCTTTTTGCGGATTATGGTATGGCATATATAAATCATCCGACAGTAGGTGAATACTCCGGCTCATATCTTTTTGGGTGCGGAGTAAATGCCAAGATACGTTTGAAAAAAAGATACACTTTGGATATTGCCGTTGCAAAACCTGTTAGTGCGTCTGAGGGTATATTTTATGATCATAAGTTTGCTCTTTATGCAGTATTGAATATAAAATTGTGGTAAAGGATAAAAAATGAGTACTACAAATTATCAAAAACTTCTTTCACTCGCAGCTATAATATGTTTGATGACTTCTTCTAAAACTTTTGCCCTGCCTTCAGGCGAACAGGTAGTACACGGAAATGCACTCTTTAACACCACACAAAACAGTATGCAAATAAAAGCTTCCGATAAAGCTATCATAAATTACAACAGTTTCAATATCAATACAAATGAAATAGTAAAATTTATCCAGCCGGGCAACAACTCCATAGTATTAAACAGAGTAATTTTATCCAACCCTTCAATGATACTGGGCTCACTCTTGGCAAATGGAAGAGTATTTTTGATAAATCCCGCAGGTATAGTTTTCGGTAAAAATGCCAAGATAAATACAAACAGTTTTTTGGCTACCACTTTAAATATAACCGATAAAGACTTTTTAAACAACCATTATCAATTTAACCAGTTAAAAAATATCCCAAAAAGTTATATCTTCCAACAAGGCAGCATAGAAGTTTCACCGGAAGGTTTTATAGTACTTGCTTCACCTTTTGTAAAAAATAGTGGAGTTTTAATAGCAAAATCGGGAAGTATTAAAATAGGCGGGGTTGATAACTTTTATATCAATTTTGACTCCAACGGTTTGGTAATGTTTGAACACAACCCTGCAATATCGACCAAAAAAGATATACTTCTTTCCAGCGAAGATGCCAATAAAATCATAGAAGATACTCTAAATGATGTAGTAGTTCAAAAAGATATAAAAATAGTCAAAGAAAACGGGGTTATAAAGATAGTAAACGGCAGTGGAACAGCTTTATTGGCCAAAGGAGAGTTAAGTACAGATGCCAAAGAGGGCAAAAACGCCGGAAATATTGAAGTAGTTTCTCAAACATTGACTTTTATAAAAAATGCCAAACTCTCAAGCAACGCTAAAAAAATCGGTAACGGCGGAATTGTCAAAATAAATTCCGACCGGGATACATTTAGCTCTCAAGGAAATTCCTTTGAAGCAAGAGGAGGAGATGTAGAAGGCGATGGTGGATTTGTAGAAATAAGTGCCAAAAAAACTCTCACACTTGATGGAAGCAAAGTAGATACTTCAGCTAAAAACGGCAAAAACGGTCTTTTTTTCAATGACCCGGATGATTTAACCATCACAGATGATATCTTGTTAAGCGGTAGTGATTATACCGCCGTGGCAGATAATTTTACACTGAATGAAAATAAAAAAATAGTCACTCAAGGCGGAGATATCGCCATAAATGCTTACAGCATTTACCTAAAAAACAATTCTGTTCTTGATACTACTTCCCAAGACAAAAGTGGAGATATAACACTTTTGGCCGGATATGACAAAGATACAATGGATACAGACATAAATAATGCCACAAAGCATGCCGTCATAGATATATCAGACGGTGTTAAAATTACAGGAAACAAGATAAAAATGGAAGCTATCGCTTACGGTGAGAGTCTCTTTGATTCAAACAGTGATAATGAGGCGCTTAAACTCTTGCAAAAAGCAGGTGATTTTATACTTGATATGCCGTTAACTCCTATAGCATTTCAGTGGGTCGATACAAGTGCCGGTATAAAAATTGCAAAAGCCGATATATCCGGTTCAAATATAGATATACAATCTGTTTCCGGCTCAAATGTCGATATATCCGCTCACTTTTTAACTCTTGCCTTGGCTTACGGAAAGTCTCAGGCAATCTCAACCATCGATATACAAAGTGGTGCAAAATTAAACTCTACCGGAGATATATCACTCAGCTCCGATGCCGATACATTTAACAAAGTAACTTCAAAAGCTTCAAATTTTTGGTACAAACTCAGTGGAGCACAGTCAGAAAAATTAGAAAAAGCAGATAAACAAAATATAGCTGTTGCCTATACACAAACTGATACGACCGCTACCACAACAGTTGAAAACGGTGCTGTTATAAATGCAGGCGGCGACCTCAACATTAACTCTACAGGAAACAAAGAGATAACTACATCAGCCTCAGGCGCTTCATTCTCAAACGGTAATTTGGGAGTTGCGGTAACTTTTTCAAGGTCAAATTCAAATGTAAAAACCGTTGTTGGCGGAGATATAACAGCTCAAAATATAGAGATAAACAGTAAAACCAATGTAAAAAGCTTAAAAACAGGCTCAAGTGCGGGAGTAGGAAACGGTATGCTGGCAAAATTTGAGTTAGAGGGAAAACCGGCTCAAATTACAGCAGATGCAACAAATACGATACAAAAACTCAGAGGCAAAGAACAAACTCTCCAAACCGATACAAAACAGGGTGCTCAAAAAATTGCCATAAGTGCCGCTTATACTGACTCCAAGCACTCTCAAACAAATATAGCATATATAAATAAAAATGCAAATATACAAACAAACGGCAATCTTATCATAAATGCAAATATAAAATATGAAAACAACCCAAACGATTCACTATTGGGCAATGAGGGGATAAAAAGTATAGCCATAGCTACAATCGATTCTGCTGCAGCGGGTGAAGAGAATGAGAAAAAGAATTCCTTTAGTGGAGCTGTTACCATTACTCATATCACAAACGACACACAAAGCTACATAGACGACAGTAGCAATGTGATAACAAACGGCGGAGATATAGATGTAAGTTCAAAAATTACCTCCACTTACAATATAGACTGGGATTCTATAAAACAAGCCGGCAATAGTATCTCAAAAACAAACAGTTGGAAAAATGTTTTTAAAAATATAAAAGATGATACTACGACAAAATGGATGGGCGATTTGGCAGGTTTTAGAACAAAATTATATACATCTTATGCCCAAAGCAATGCACAAGGTACTGACTTGTCACTCTCAGGCTCAGTCAATGTATTTAATATGATAAACAAAACAGATTCACATATAGGGAAAAGTGTACAAATAAATACACCTACCGGAAATAACACACCGCTAAGCGGTAAAATATCACTAACAGCCGACAGCAATATAGCTGCTATGAATTTTGCCGGTGTTATCGGGTGGACATATTTTGGAACAAAAGCTGCAAACGGTATCGGAGGAGCTTACCTTGATACTCGTTATGACGGTTATACAAAAGCCTATATAGACTCCAACTCAAATATTTATACAAAAATTTTGCAGGTAAAGGCTGCTTCAAAGATAAACAATCTCTCTATTGCCACAGCAGGAGGACAGGGAGACAATATGCTCTCAGGAAGTTTTTCACTTTTCAATCTCGGATATGATGACAGTCCATATCAAACATATGCTTACATTGATGGTGCAAATGTGGCATTGGACAGGGACAGCGATGATTTAACAAATGATATAAAAGCTGAAAATGATCTTTTTTCCATAAATGGAACAGGTGGTATCATCCAGGGTAAAAATAGTGGCGCAGGAGTATCAAGCAGTTTAAATTTTACGCATAGAGATACCAAAGCATATATAGTAAATTCTCAACTGCTTAAAAATACTCAAAATATATCTAATTATGAATTAGGCTCCATAAATTCAGCAGATATTCAATCTTATTCAATTTCAGGGACTGTTACTTCCGACAGCAAAACACCGCAAACAGAAAATACCGATAATAATGAACAAGAGATTGCAAAAGACAGTACAAGCAAAAAGGCAAAATATGGTATCGCTATATCCGGCGATACAGCTCTCAATAGATTTTATGACACTGCGCAGGCTTTCATCAAATCAAGCTCTCTTTTAAAGCAAATTGCCCAAAATCAAACAAGAACTAAAATAACTCCCGACCAAGCCTCTGTAACACTTGAAGCTACCAATTATGATAATGCCCTGGCAGTTACAGGAAGTTTCTCTTTGGATTTGACCGGCAATGCCAAATCTGTTGGAATATCAGGCTCATACAGTGGAAACTATTATAGCAACAATGCAAACTCTTATTTAGAAGGATCTGCCATAGAGGCAGATGATATAACAATAGATGCTACAAACTATGGTGCAAGCAAGGGATATGCCGCAGGAGGAAGCGGTGGAACTTCTACTGCATCGCTGGCCGGTTCAGTTGTTGTCAACAATATAAAAAACAGTGCTATTTCATACAGTACAAACTCCAAAATAGCTTTAAATTCTTTTGAACAAACTGCAACTCAAGATACCCAAAGCTACTCTTATGCAGGCAGTTTATCCATATCAAAGTCCCTTGGAACAGGTGCTTCTTTTGGTAAAAATGATATCAAAGATACAACTTATTCTTATATTAAAAGCAGCGATATCGCTTCTTTTAACAAGATAAATATAAAAACTTATCAAAAAGATGGCATTGAGGCTTGGAGCGGAACCATAGGAGGTGCGACAGAAGGTATGGCACTATCTGCCTCAGTAATACTGAACACTCTAGACAGTGATATAAAAAGTTATATATCTACTGATGGTACAGTAGCCACAACAATTGATGCAAAAACAATATCTTTGAAAGCAGATGATACAAGTAGCGTCAAATCATACACAGGTTCAATATCGGGTGGCAAATCTGCAGCAGCTGGTATCTCTTACATATATAACGATATAGCAAACTCTGTTCAAAACTATATAAAAGGCAGTACAATTTTCACTCCTCAAATACTAACACTCATGGCGCTTTCAGATAAAGATATAACTACTGTAACAGTCGGAGGAAGCGGTGCTGGAACATTGTCTATGGCAGGAGGTTACGGAGAAAACAACATGAATGACAATATACAATCATACATACAAAATTCAAAAATAACCTCTTCTTCGATTTCAAATCAGGCAATAGAACAAAACTCCATCACATCTTATGCCGGAACAATGAATGGTGCCGGGACTATGGGCTTAAACGGCTCAATGACAAAAAACAGCATCAGCAACACTATCAAAGCCTATATATCATCTTCCATAGTAGATACCAAAGGTGATTTTACTCTCAATATCCCAAAAAAAGATAGCGAAGATTATAGTGATTCTTTTGAAATCGAAGGTTTGGCCAATTTTGCCTTGGCTAACGAATCTATAAAAGGATACAGTGCCAATGCCGGTGGTGCCGGAACTTTTTCAGTTGCAGGAAGTATCAATTATAATACTCTTAGGGATAATTTGACAAGTTACATTGAAGATTCAAATATCAATCAAAACCTACAAAATTCATCTCTTTATCAGAGCATATACACAAGAGCAATAGTTCATGATAACTTAAATATCAATACAGGCGGAGCTTCAGGAGCCGGAACCATGGGTATAGGCGGTTCTTTAAGCAATATTGATATAAAAAACAGTACAAATGCTTATATTTACAACTCCGTTGCCAAAACGAACAGATTGGCCGAAGTAAGAGCAGAGTCTAAAGAAACCGTTAAAGCAATAACTGTTAGCGGCTCAGGAGCCGGAACCGCATCAGTGGCTGGTTCAACTTCTATAATCAATATAGCAAACAACAATGAAGCAAAAATAGAACAAAACAGTCTCGTTTCTTCAAAAAAAGATTTGACCGTAATTGCAAAAGATAAGTCACTTATAGGATATAAACAAGATAATGGAAATTATAAACAAACAAACATAATGACCGGAGCAGCCTCAGCTGCAGGAGCGGTCGGTGTAGGAGGAACGGTTGTAATAAACAGTATCAAAAACAGCTCTTTGGCACACATTGACAACTCTTTTGTGAATGCAGCCGATAAATTATATCTCTACTCAAATAATTTTGTAATGATTTCAGGCATAGAAGGAACTGCCGGCATAGGTCAAGGAGCAATAGCCGGAACTATCAATATAAACAGTATAGACTCTACAACCAAATCTTATACCACAGGAACAACCGGCATAAACCTGGATGAAGATTATGCAGGCGATGATCAAAGTATTGAAATATCTGCCAATGACTATACTTATATAAAAGATAATATCATTACAGCAACAGCAGGACTGGGCTCTATCGGTGCTTCCATAGATATAACAACAACCAAAAATTATACAAAAGCTCGTATCGGCAATCATACCATCATCAAAAATAAAAAAGATGTCAATGTATTGGCAAAAAGTAAAAAAGTATTTAAAAGCTCTACCAAATCCGGGGGTGCATCTGTAATTGGTCTTGGAGGTTCTGTTGTGATAGCAAACCTTGGAGGCTCTTTTGGAGATGATGCCAATCCCATAGTAAACAAAATAGACAAGTTTATCAAAAAAATGTTTGGTACAACAAGTGACAAAGGCTTATCTGACGGAGAGAGCATAAGTTTTAATGACAGTACAATAACAAAAAATTCTATTGCAAAAGCTTCTATAGGAAATGATGTAAAAATGGATATCGGAGGAAAAACTACTCTCAAATCCCAAGTTTTATATCAGGATATCGATATAGACAGTGGAAATAATGGTATAGATACCATAGGCGGTTCAGCAGCACTTCTATACTTGGGAGTGGATAATAAAGCCTATATAGGAGAAGAGAGCAATATAAAAACACAAGATTTGATAATTGATTCAGATTATACTATCGATAACTTAAAAGCAAGAAGCTATAACGGCAAAGTCGGTATTATGGCAAGCTTGGGTGCGGATTATACAAAAGTGACAAACAATTACAGCAATATCGTTTTTATAGATGAAAACAGTAAAATTTCAGCAACAAACACTATATCTCTCAATACCTTAACAAGTGAAGATATATTTGCCAGAGGGTATGGAGCACAAGCCGCAGCCGGATTGGGAGCGGGATTATCGTATGCAAAAGTAGTCTCAAGCGGAATAACAAAAACAGATATAAGCAATCAAGTAAATTTAACCGCCGATAGTGATATAGATATACAATCTACCTACAACACAAAAAATAATATCTACACAAAAGCATCTTCAGGCGGTATAGCAGGTTCTGTTGCCGGCTCTGTCGCAAAAGTTGACAATGAAGCATATGTTGAAAATGACATAGGTGACAATGTTTTTATGATGAGTTTAAATGGTGATATAAATATAGACACAATAGTTTATAATATACTAAAAACTCAAGCTTCAGGATTTGGCATAGCGGCTTTGGCAAGCGGAGGCGGATCACTTGCTGAAACTCTATTTCATCCATTTATAAAAAGTTACATTGGAAAAAGCACAAAACTGTATGCCAATAACTTTACCATTCATACATATCTTAATATGAATCAAAACGGTAAAAAAATTGATGATAATGGAGTTTATACTAAAGCTACCGCTTCAAGAGGAGCATTGGGAGGCTCTATAAACGGCACTACATCCCACTCGGTTTTTTCTCCAGGTATTACAACTGTTTTTGATAAAAACTCTCAAGTAAAGGCTTTGAAAAATATTTACATCAAAACAAAAGGATATAGTAAAACCAATTCATATAGCAGCGGAAAAGTAGGTGGGATTTTAGCTGCGGGTTTTGTTAAGGCAACATCTTACAATAACGGCGATATGAATTTTGATCTGAAAAGCGGCAGCAGCCTTCATGCCATAGATAACATATTGATAAACAATTACAGTAAAAAAAATGCTTATGATACAGCCTATGGTGGTGCGGGAGGAGCATTGGCAGGGTCAGGAACAAAAACTTATGCCAAGATTTCAAACAATAGTTATATCAACATAGATGACTATACAAAAATCATATCAGATACCGGTGATATAAAGATATATGATACCGGCAATATTTGGAGTACTCTTTATGCACAAACCAAGTCAGCAGGAATTGTCAATATAAATTCAGTCAAATCATACATAGATATAGATGAACAAAATATCAATATTGACATCAAAAAAAGTGCAATTCAAGGAAAAAATATCGATATCAAATCCCAAGTAGAAAAACTTTATGCTTCCAGTGAATCATACAGTAAAATATATGCTGCCGATGGATATGGCAATGC
>CAZMKH010000024.1:0-11645 GCA_964566455.1 uncultured Campylobacteraceae bacterium
AGTGCAGTTTAAATCATCTCATTGAAAATATCTTGCATTTGAAAGAGGGTGATGTAGAGGCTGTATTTTTAAACGGCAAAGTGGTGGATAAAAATACCGTTATAAAAAACAATGACAGGGTGGCCTTGGTTCCACCGGGAACCCCCGGCTCTTACAGACTGCAACTCGGTATGAAAAAAAGAGAATAATTTTACTGTAAAGATATTCCAAGGCATATTTTTTTATATTTTTCATTATTTATTGTAAAGCAGTTATTTTTATTAAATCTTCCCAGACACATCGCTTTATAATAACCTTTTAGATTATAATCATAGCAGTAATTGATACTGTTGTTTTTCAAAGCCAGACAAAAAGCTTTATCGGCTTTTGAAAGAGTTGTATCAAAACAATATCCAAGACATATATTTTTTTCTCTATCAGGCAGAGAAAAGCAATAGCTTTTGTTATTATTGGCAAAAGCCAAACAAAAGTTTTTATCATTTTCATTTTTGATATTATAATCAAAACAATATGAGCTTTTGACCGTTTTGTTTGATGTGCCGGAAGAGACTTCATGTTCATATTTGTCATGAAACTCTTTAGATAGTTTGCCATAACTTTTTTTGCTGTCTTTTTTAAATTTGTTTAATTTTATACTGCCGACAGACTCGCTCTTTCCTCCGTCTTTAAGTATAGCATCCAAATCAAATTCCGAAGATGAGGCATTTAGAGCAAAAATTATACAAATAAAAAAAAGTACTTTTTTCATTTATACAGCACCTTGATACTTTCAACACTAAACCGAAGTATGATATTTTTAAGTTTTTTACTTTGATTGATTATAAGAAATCTTGCTTTAGCAGCTTGCTTAACTTGTCCAAAATCCACTACAAAATCAGCTTTATACCCGTTTGCCGGAGATAATACAACCTCTTTTTTGATATATAGAGTTTTCTTTTGACTAAGTCCGATTCCCATAGTAACCACATCATACTTTAAACCCAAAACAAAATCAAACACAATCTTATAAGAGTTATATTTTAATTTTAAAGGTGCATTTCTTTTTGGTGCAATTTTAAATCTATACTTTAAATCTTTTGACTTTTGCATAGCTGCCAAAATAGCACTGTTCGTGTCAAAGTCCTCCTCTTTGTCACTTATAACTTCACCATTTTTTATCAAATCAAAAACTTTAAAAAAACCTAGATATTTAAACAAAGCTGCCTCTATCTTTGCTTTGTCTTTTCTGTTTTTTGCCAACTTTAGAGCATTTTTGATATACTCTTTTTCTCCGCTTAACAAAAAAGCTTTTATATAATCTTCCAATTTTCCTTTGCTTGCTACTGTTTTAGCCTGCTTTAAACGAAGCTTGTTGTAAACATTTGGATTTAGTACACATCTTACGGAGTTTTTATTATTTTTCTTTGTTACGGTTATGTATGGAGTTTTATTGGTAGATATATCTGCTGCATATACTTTTTCGTCATTATATTCATCTCTTGTAAAATACCAACTAAAATACCTCGGCGCAAAAGCTCTGTATCTTAATTTGTACATATCGGTATCAAGCACTTTAAAATCAATCTTACTGGGAAGTTGCCACCTTTTTATACCCAAAAGTTTTAGGTTATTACAGTACTGCTTTGCCTGATAGTAAGTAATATACTCTCTTTTTGCATTTACAGGCTCATCCTCCCATATAGTGTCTCCTACAAATTTTGCCCCTTTTAAATGTGGATCACCCACAATCTCATCAGCATAATTTTTTTCATCTACAAATGTAATCGCATTTACAGATGTTAATGTTATAAGTATGAGTACCAAAAGTATAAACATTTTCTTCATTTTATTTCCTTACAGTCCACTTTGATAATTTTGAAAATCTTTATAACTGTCAAGCTTTATATCCTTTTTTACATCATCACTATTCCAAAAAACAGAACTTTTATGTTTTTTGATCTCTCTTTCAACTCTTCCGGTAAAAAAACCGTCTTTCATTTTACCCTCTATGGTGATATAAAATCCGCCGTCAGCGGTTGACATTTTAAGTTTACCGCTGCCGCTGAGCAATCCTTTTCTACACAATCCGCTCCATGTTATTTTATCCCAAAAGTCAGGTGTTATCTTTTTTGGATTTTTTACAAATTTATCCAAATGGATACTTATAAGGTTGAAAGGGTAGTATCCTTTGCACCCTTCAACATAAAACGGCATTTTTGGAGTATATCCTTTGTAAAATCTCTCAAGCTGCAAAAGTCTTTTTTGTGCTTTTTTGTAATATTTTGAATCTTTATGTGATAAAATATACTTTTTAAGCTTTTCCACATCACTATACGCATCATCAAAAATAAGTTTTTGTATAAAAGCATCCATATCTTTGAAGTTTTTAACATATTTAAATTTTATATTTTTACCGTTTGCTTCAAATGCAATTTCGGGTTGAAATTTCCTGTGATTTTGAATCGTTTTTTTAAACAACCTGGCATATTTTAACGGAACTTTTAATGTGATATGTTTTTTAAATCTATATTTTTTTATAACTTTTGTTTTTGATTTTATGCTTTTATCATAATTTATACTGCCGTGAACATGATAATGTGTGTAGTTGACAAATAAAAATTCACCGAAGCTGTAAAAACCCCTGTCTTCACTTTTTGGTAAAAATATATCTATTTGAGCACCTTTATTGATATGTATATTTGCAAATTTCAATTCATTGTCAAATACATTATTGCTACCTAGAGCCAAATAGTCAAATTTTCCCAATCGTTGCAAATCAACACCCTGAAATCTATTAAGCGGATAAGGATTTTTTATTGTTATTATCAATTCATTATCAGTATTGAAAACCTTAATATTTTTAGCTTTTGTGGCATTTCGTAATTTGCTTGAATCCTTTACATATATTTTATCTACTCTTGATGAAACGATATCCATTCCAAACTGTTCTTTGTCGGCATCATATTTTATATTTATTATTTTTGGTGAGCCGTATTTTATAAACATAGCCATTCCGATGGCACTGGCTTCAAATTCATTTTTCATATTTTTAAGTATATCTGATTGCTCTTTGGCATATTTTTTTATCAGACTGTTTTTATATTTCCAGTTTTTCAAAATCTCTTCATATTTTTTTAGCTTTTTTTGTTTTTTTGCTTCATAGATTAATTTTTCTTTTGCTACTCTTTTTTTGTAATCCTTTGTTTTTTCAAACTCTCCTTTTTTAGGTGGAGAAAACTTTTCTATAACAGGTTTTTTAGGTCTAGGTAAAGGTTTGGAAAGATTTTTTACTCTTTTTTTATACTTTAAAAACATATCTTTAGCAACTTGCATTAATGTATATTTGTATTTTAAGCTTCTTCTTTTGGCAACACAGTAAAATTCTTTTTTAAAATCCGGCTTATATACATGGTTTTGTCTTACTTCATATGTATAACCTCTTTTTTGTATAAATACATTCCTGCCTCCATATTCATAAGTGTATAAGCGACCATATTTATACCAGTTATATGCCTCTTTTTTGGTTGGCAATCTCCACTCAACTCCTTTAAAATCCAATGTTTTACAATAATTGTTTGCATTTTGCCATGTTGTTGCCCATCGTTTTTGCATAGGATATACAAAATATATATTGCCTTTTGCATACCCAAGTTTAGGTGTATTCATCAATAGATACAACGAATAGGTATCATACATGTGGTTTAGTTTTTTTATTTTATTCCATACAAATATACCTTGCGGATTATAAGAAGCCTGCAAACCCAAAGAGAGTAACAAAATAACAAATATCTTTTTCATACTGTAACCTTAATATTTTATAAAAAAAATAATTATATAAAATAAAAAATAAAAAATAACTTATATATAACTATTTTTTAATTTTATTTCAATTTTAAATAAAGGCTTAATATTCCAAAATATTCATGCAATGCTGTATAACTTTTGTGTAATGCCTGCATATTTGGTAAAATATCAAAAAAACCAAAACTTTTTTGATTTATCAAAAAATCAGTAGCCGAAGGCTCTGCTTTTATACCAAAATATCGATAAAGCTTTATAGCTCTTTTCATGTGGTATGCGGATGTCACAAGTATTATGACAGGATTTGAAACTCCTCTTTTTTGTAAAATCTCTTTTGTGTATTTTGCATTTTCAAAACTGTTTAAGCTTCTCTTTTCTATCAATATCTGCTTCTTGTCGATATTTATTTTAAGATATTTTGAAAGTTCATTTAGTGTTTGCATAAATGCATCTGCTTCACTGTACTTACTGTCTATCCCGCCTCCGCTAAAAAGAAGTGGAAGATTTTTTTGTTTTGCTATCATCAGCCCCCACATCGCTCTTTTGAAAGCACTCTGCGAAAGTGGAAGATTTGAAGAACCTTTTATCCTGCCTCCTCCCAGAACTACCACCATGTCGGCATCTTCTATGTTTGGTGGTTTGGCATACGGTTTTTCCAAAGGTGACAATAGCAGATTGGATACAATATTGTTACTCAAAAGATAAAAAGCAACAGCACTGAAAAGAAAAAACCTTTTATATCTTTTGGCATATATTGAAGCTGCAAAAAGAATGACTATGAAAATACCCGGCGGTAAAACCAGGTAAGTAAACAATTTGGAAATGATATAAAAAAAGCTCACTAAAAACTCTCTTCTTCTTTGTTATATTTATACACTTCCAAAGGATTGTCACCAAGTTGCACTATCATTTTAAAGCTATCAAAACTTTTTCCTTTTTTTAAAGCTTTTTTAAAAACATCTTCCAAGAAAGCTCTTGTGTTAAAAAGAGGAGTAGAGCTGACGCCTTTGTAAGCAAACTCTTCACCATCTATCTCTATCAAACCCTCTTTTTTTAGATATTTGTCAAATGCAGCTTTATCTTCAAGATTTTTAACCTCAACGACCACTAAAACATCATACTCTTTAGACATTTTCAACCTTTACAAATTTTATTTCATTTTTTCGCAAATAACAAAGATACCCTTTTGCATCTTTACCTTTTATCTTTTTTATGATATTTATATAGTTTGACACTTGCTTGCTATGCTCACTTTGGATATTATCGGAAGTTTTATAGTCTATGACAATTACACTCTTTTCATCTTCTGCCAGTAAATCTATCTGTCTCAATTCATCATCGTATACCAACGGCAACTCTTTATGAAGTTTTTTAGAACTTATCATATTGATAAATTTTTCATTTTCCAAAAGATTTTCAACTCTTTGGATAATATCATTTATCTGTTTGATATCCAAGATGTCAAGGTAACGGTTTTTCATGGCTTCGCCTGCACTCTTAAGAGAGTTTTTTTCAAAATTATTTAACATTTCCAGCATATAATGCGTCGCCAATCCAAAGTTAATAGCCTCAAAATCACTCTCATATCTTTGAGTGTTATCTTTTGAGGCAATATTTTGCCTGGGCACTTTCGGCTCACTATATTCAAAGCTTTTTTGCAAAGAAAGAGTTTCTTTTGAATTTGCTTTTGGAAAAACTCCTTTTGATGTCTCCTTAAGCTCCAAAGAGGCAAAAGCGGAATTCTTCTCTTTTGCAAAAATAAAAAGAGACTCCTTTGCTCTTGTAAATGCAACATATAAGGCATTGAGCTCATCTTCAAGCTGAAGTTTTTTTTCACTTTCCAAAGCTCTCTTGTACTTATCATCTATGCATTCTCTGTTTTTTGCTTTTAAAAATATATCTTTTATCTTCAACTTATCTTGATAAATGATAAAAGAGCTTCTGTCACCTGTTTTTCTTTTTAGTCTGTCACATATCAATAAATGTTTAAACTCCAATCCTTTTGACTTGTGAATAGTAAGTATCTTTATACCCTTTAGTTTGGGTTGAGGGATTTGAGTGTTAAATTCTTCAAGATTAAAAAGCAGACTCTCCAAATCATCATATCGTTTTATATCATTTAAAAATTCCGGTATTGCAATATGATTTAAATGGAATTTTTCTATACATTTAAATGAAAAATCAAGAGGGGAAAGAGAGGCATCGAGCCAGTCAAATTCCAGCTCTTCATCTATCTTTTTATCAAGAAGAGCCAAAAGGTTAAGCCTGTTATACTCCTCTTTAAAATAGATATACTTCATACATTCCAGGATAATTTTTACCTCTTTTACAGACATTACCGACATTCCTGCTTGAGTGGATATATTGATAGAGTCAAACTCTTTCTTTAACTCCTCCTCCAAAACAAATGCATCATCATTGGTATATGTAAGTATGGCTATGTCATCTTCATCTATACCTGTGTTAAAAAGTTTTGCAAGAGTTTTTTTGATACCGTTAACAATGTCCTCATCTTTTGTCACTTCAACATATCCACTGCCTTTTTCATCATAAGGAGTTTGTTTGAAGTACCCTTTTATCACACCAGAAAAAGTATCATTGACAAATGAAACTATCTCTTTTTTGCTCCTGTAATTTGTATTTAGTCTTTTTACCAAAAGATTATATTTGTCTGCAACTGCATAAAACAGCTCTTTGCTTCCCCCTCTAAACCTGTAAATCGACTGCTTCACATCACCCACATAAAATATACTTCTTTGTGAACTAACCCCCGAGCCCGACACAATCTCGTCAAACAAAGGCTTAAGTATCTCAAACTGCAATATACTTGTATCTTGAAACTCATCCAAAAGCAAATGGTTAAACTTTGCATCAAGTCTAAAATAAAAAAAATCCTTATCATCATTTTTATTTAAAACCCTGTATGTAAAGTTTGGTATATCTTTGAAGCCAAGGTCATTTAGCTCTCTTTTGACTTTATAGTTCACCTCTTTGAAGATGTCAAAAAAGCTTAAAAGGTTGTTTATATATTTTGATTCTCTATATAAAATATACTTCTCCACCTCATCTTTTAACTTTTTAAACCCATCATCCCACGAGTTTTGAAAACACTTTTTAAAGTATGAATAATCCTTTAAAGACTCTTTGCAAAACCATGTTTGCTTATAGATATCATCTATATTTTTTATATCAAGAGCTTTTTTTCCGGAGTCTGAAAGTTTGTCACACTTCAAAATCCCACTTTTTAAAGAGTTAAATATATCCAAAAGAGTTGCATCGTTAAAAGAATACTCTTTTTTTCTATCAGGCAATTCATAAAATTTTTCATAAAAATAATAAAACAGGTCAAAAACAGTATTTAACTTTTTCTCTTCAAAAATAGTGAATTTTATAAACTCACTGTAGCAAGAGTTGCTTTTTAAAAATTGAATAAAATTAAGTGAAACCTTTGAGAGAGACTTTTTTTGCTCTATTGTAAAATCAGGCATCATACCGATATAAAAAGCAAATTTTCTTAAAATAAATGTACAAAACTTATCTATAGTCAAGATATAATTATCCTGCTTTAAAAAGTTTTGATAAATTTCACTCTTTTTTTGCAGTATAGCTTCTTTGTCTTTACCCAGCATATTGCATAGTTCATTTAGCTCGGCTTTAAATTCATCTTTATCAAGATTTTTAAGGGTGTTTTGTATCCTTGTTTTCATTTCATTGGAAGCTTTGTTGGTAAAAGTTAGAGTCAATATCTTGTTTGCCGGATTTCCCAAAAACAGCAGTGAAATATATCTTAAAGTAAGAGCAAAAGTTTTACCGCTTCCTGCACTTGCCTCATAAGCAACAAACGGCTCAAGCCTATTCATATATCATCCCTTTTACATAGTATTTTATATGGACAAAAGCGACAATATTTTATCTCTTCACACATACTGAAGTTGTGCTCCCTGCCTTTTAAAAGCTCAAATCTCTCCTCTAAGATACCAAGTTTCTCTTTTAGCATCTTTTCTTCAATGATATCTGCTTTGTTCAAATCATAAAAGCCTACTTCAGATATCTCTTCAAGCCTGTTTTGCTTTGCCAAAATATAGTAAAACTCCATTTGAAAATCGGTTGCTTTTTGAATAGTTTTGGAAGTTGTGAGATTTATTTTTCCTGTTTTATAATCAAGCAAGATAAAATCTCCGTTTTTTGTATCAATTCTATCGATACTGCCTTGAATTTTATAGCCTTTTATTTTACCAAAAAGCTTCAACTCACTTTTGTAAAATCTATACCCCTCATCAAATCTCTTCATCTCATTTTGAGTAAACAGCTTCAGTTTTTCTAGCCAAATATCAAGCCTAAATCTAAAAACAGGATTTTTTTCATCACTTAACAATCTTTTTAATCTTTCATACATAACTTTTTCATTGTCAAAATAGTCGGTTCCACTAAAAAGAAAGTGCAGCACCTCATGAATTTTCTCTCCTATCATTTTTTCATCAACTTCATATGAGGGCACATTAAACTCTCTTATTTTTTTGATATATTGATAAAAAAATCTTCTTTTGCACTCCAAAAACACCTTAAAAGAGGTAGCGGAAAATGTAAAATTTTCAAAGTCATATTTTAAAAACAGATCACTTTTGGCTTCATTGTCAAATACTCTTCCTTGCATAAAAAGAATATCTCTTGTAAATTTATCATCAATATCACTTTTTGTAAGCTTATCTACAGGTAATTCGTCCAAAAACCTTGAAATCTTTTCGTTTTCATTGGATACCGCACACAATGCTATATTTTTTGCATTTAAAAAAAGTTTAAAGTAGTAGTTTTTTTGTAAATTTTCTCTGTCACTTAAAGTTGGCAGGCCTGCACTTTTTCTAACATTACTGTTTAAAAATATATCTTTTGAGCTTTTTTTGGGTACTGTCTCTTCATTAAAATCAACTACTATAACTCCTTCAAATTTGGTAAGTCTGGTTTCAAGAAGCCCGATAACGGTTACCTTGCCTCCGCTTTTATCATCAAGTCTACTCTCTTTTAACCTTTCCAAAAAAAGATATAAAACATCTTTTAGTTTCGTACCTTTTAACTCCTCTTCAACTCTTTTAAATTTAAAGAGTTCATTTTTATAGACCAATACCTCATCTTCATCATCATTTTCAAAAACAAACTCTATCATAAGTCTGTCGAAATCAGCTTCATCAAACTTTTTATGACGATAACTATCCAACTCTTCTATATCTGTGAAATATCTTTTAAGTCTGTAAATATTTTCATAACTTTTTTCTTCAAGGTATCTGTAAAATGCACTGACTCTTTTGTAAATATCACTTTTTTTATATGAAAAACCTGCCGCAAAGTTAAATATGTTTGTTTTGTCAAATTTATCCAAAAACAGAGCAAACTCTTCGTCGGGAGTTATCACAGCGATATTTTCAGGCTTTATACCTGCTTGTAAAAAATCATATACCTTTTTTTTGACAAACCCTACCTGTAGAATTCTACTGCCTAGTGTAGAGTATCGGATCTCTTTTATACTTGATGGAAGCTTTTTGGAAGATAGAGTTTTTTTGTTTGACAAATCAATCATGTATATATGATTGCTCTTGAGATTTAATCCAAGCTCTTTAAACTTTTTTACCATTTTTTCAGTAAAGGCATTTGTCTGATATACAATCACCAAAGTTACAAGATGTGCAATCTTTTGAAAAAGCTCAAACTCGAAATTATTTAGGTATCCGTCAAGATAAAGAGTAATTTTAGAAAATCTTTTAAGAAAATCTACATTTATTTCATACATCTCAGGCAATGTTATCCTATCATAGTAGCCGTTTTTATCCAATAAATCTCTGTATCTTTGAAGTAAAAATTTAAGTATTTGCAAATGAGCAGAGTACTCGGCATAAGTGTCACTTTTGTCTATCATATCAATGTCAACAAACTCCAAAGACAACTCTTCAAAAAAACCAAATAAAAATTTTGACGATTTTAAAAATGAGAGATAATCTCTTGGAATTTGCAGAGTATCAAACTTGCTGAAATCAGCAGCTTTTTTTAGCAGCAAAACCCTCTTGTCATCATCAATTTGCCTCCTGCCCTCTACAATAACAGACCTCTTTTCAAATTCATCCATAGTCATACATTTTGGCAAAACACTATCTTGATACTCTTGGTATCTCTGCCTTATATTTCTACTTGTAGGATAAACAAATAATTCCACTTAAACCTCAATTCTCAATTTTCAATTTTCAATTCAATTATACCCTATTGACATTTAAGAAATATAATAATATCATTACAAATGACAAAAATGTGATATTGTTATAAAAATTATAAGTTTAGATTATAATAATCTTAATAAAAGGATATAAAATGGCGGGCAAGGGTTTTAAAAAACATATTTATAGATACAAAAGGTACTACTTCTATATAGCTTTAACTATTATATCTTTGGTGCTTCCGTGGATAAGAATCAACGGCAATCACTTCTTTTTGCTAAATTTTGACCATATGAAAGTTCATCTCTTTTTTGTAAAATTTGATATGCAAGAGTTGTATCTCATGCCGTTTTTACTTATCATGCTCTTTTTGGGTATATTTTTTATGACAACTTTGGGAGGAAGAGTCTGGTGTGGATGGACATGCCCCCAAACAATTTTTAGAGTAATATACAGAGACCTTATAAAAACAAAACTTCTTCATATAAGAAAAAGTATACAAAACAAACAATCTCCTGACAAGCCCGGAACTACAGGCAAAAAGATATTGGCGATACTTATTTGGTCTGTTTTGGCTTTAATCGCCGGGGCTGATTTTATGTGGTATTTTGTTCCGCCGGAGGATTTTTTCAAATATTTACAAGATCCGAGTGACCATATGGTAATGCTTGGTTTTGTTTTGGGAATTGCTGCATTTTTGATATATGACATCACAAGGCTCAAAGAGGACTTTTGTATATATGTCTGCCCTTATGCAAGAGTTCAGTCAGTTATGTATGATGAAGAGACTATCCAGGCTGTATATGACCTTGACAGAGGTGGTATCATTTACGAGCAGGATCCCCAAACCGGTGTTTCACTTGATCACAAACTGGTTAAAAATAAAAAAGAACTGCTATCTCTTGAGCCGGATGCCGAGTGTACTTACTGTGAAGCATGCGTCAGGGTTTGTCCGACACATATAGATATCAGAAAAGGAACACAGCTTGAATGTATAAACTGCCTCGAGTGTGCTGATGCCTGTACAAAAGTTATGGGGGCACTTGGAAAACCGAGTTTGATAGAGTGGAACTCTATATCTGCCGTAAAAGAGCACAGACGACCAAAATTTTTACGATTTAGAACAGTTGCTTATGGTGTGGCTCTTACTATTGCTTTGATAGCCCTGTTTTGGATGAGTACCACAAAAGAGTATATGCTTTTAAATATAAACAGAACAGCTGAACTTTATAGTTTTGAAAACCACGGCAAAACAGTAGATAATGCTTATGTAATGCTTTTCCAAAATACACAAAACAAAAAGCACAACTATTATTTTAAAGTATTGAAGGAGGACAAAACACCTTTTAAAGAGATATATATCAAAAGACCGACAAAATCTTTTCCTTTAAACGCAGGTAAGAAAGTAAGAAAAATAGTTGTTCTTGCTACAGATAAAATTTTGGCAAAAGACAGCACAAAAGACACTATCATACCTATCATCATAAAAGCCTATGCAGTTGATGATCCCAAAAAGATAGTAGTTTACAGAAAAACTATCTTTGCATTTCCAAGATATGATTATCTCCAAAAGGCTAGAAAACAATAGCATCTCTTACGGTTTGGGAATTTCCCAAACCGTAAAACTCTTCTTCAACAATTCTTTATCCTTTAAGTTGTAAAATA
>CAZMKH010000025.1:0-5515 GCA_964566455.1 uncultured Campylobacteraceae bacterium
CTATTCTCTTTTGACTTCCGTCTTCAAAATCTATAAAAAGCTCACCGTTTTCAACGATAGGAATCTCAAACTGACTTATCTGATACCCTTTTGGCAAATCGGGATAAAAATAATTTTTTCTGTTAAATACTGACTTTTTATGCACGGTTGCATTGATGGCATATCCAAAGTTTATAGCTTTTTTTACTGCTTCTTTGTTTAAAACTGGCAAAGCTCCCGGAAGCCCCAAACAAACCGGGCAAACATTCGTATTTGCTTTTTCTCCAAAAGAAGTAGCACAAGAACAGAATATCTTAGTTTTCGTATTTAATTGAATATGTACTTCCAAGCCGATAACAACTTCAAACATTATAAACCTTTGTATAAAATAGTAGGCGATTTTATCATTTTTTTCTTTTAAAGGTGATTAAATAGTGGGTAGTGGGTAGCGAGTGGTGAGTAGAAAATATTTTGTAAAATATTCTATTTTTTTAATTCTTGAAGTATATCTTGTAAAAGTTTTGTCTGTTTTTTTGACTCTTCAAGGTTTTTTAGCTCTATATTTATAAGCTCAAAAAAGGCTACAAAAAAAAGACCTATAAATGAACCGAACAGTGCTGAGAAAAGTGCTATTATATACCCATAGGGCAACATATGAAAGAAAAGATATGCAGAAATGATTATCACAAGGGCCCAGGAGGCACCTTGCAATAAACTTATAATAAGTTGTGTTAAGTTTTTACTCATTAGAGAGTTTCATGCTCTCCGCTTATAGTAACTGCTCCCGCAAGATATACATAAGTAAGTATCATAAATATAAAAGTTTGTAAAATTGCAGAAAAGCTCATCAATGCAAATCCCGGAAGCGGTGCCACCCAGGGAGCAAGCATCAAAAGAACCGCTACAAACAGGTCATCACCTTTTATATTTCCAAAAAGCCTGAATGACAAAGATATAATTCTTGAAAGATGAGATACTATCTCTATAGGAAACATAAGAGGCGCCAGGATAGGAACCGGGCCCATAAAATGGGCAAAATAATGAATAACGCCATTCTTTTTTATACCCTCGTAATTATAGTATAAAAATACAATAACAGCAAGAGTCAATGTCATGTTGATATTGCCTGAAGGAGGCTCAAAGCCGGGAATAATTTCCATAAGATTTGATACAAAAATAAATAGACCCAAAGTTGCCACCAAAGGCAGATATTTTTTAGCCTGTTTTTTACCTATGACATCTGCACCCATTGCTATAACACCTTGCAGATATGCTTCCATAATGTTTTGCATACCTTTTGGTACTATTTGCAAAGATGAAGTGGCAGTTTTTGCCAACACAAGTACTATAAGTGCAGATAAAATAACATGGGAAGCAAAAAGATATGTATGACCATCACCAAACAAACCTAAAAAAGTAAAAACTTCATTCATTACCTGTATCCTCAAAAATAAATTAGGTGAATTTTATCAAAAAATCATTTAATACTTCTTTAAATAACTGACCTTATGCACTATATCACATCATCAGTGAGTTTTAAAGTGTATGAGTGCAAGGCGGTTTTGCTTTGGCATAGCCATAGCTATGTTAAAGTGAAACTAACGAAGCAATCGTGCACTTTAAAACTCACCCAAAGGGCATTATAAAATGAAGCATACTACTTCGTTAGAAAATTTCCAACATAGCTTTAGCTATGCTGAAAACTTTCTGTCTTGCATTATACCTCATTTTATAATGCTGATGATGTGATATAGTGCATAAGGTCAGTTAATAATCCCTTCCTGTCCTAAACGGTAAAGTGCGAAGTCATATTTGATAGGGTCTTTTTCATCAAACTCTTTAAGTTTTTCACTTAGCAAAAGTACAGATTTAAAGTCATAAGTTTTTCTTTTCAACAACCCCAACTTTTGCGAAACATGAAAAGTATGAGTATCCAGAGGAATCAAAAGAGAACTTTTATCAACCTTCTTCCAAAGCCCAAAATCAAGCCCTTCATCTCTTACCATCCATCTTAGATACATATTCCATCTCTTGTATGGAGAGCTGTTTTTCTTGCCTGGAATTTTACCTATTAGAAACTCATATCCTCTTGAGCGGTAAGTATTGACATCATATATCAAAGTTATAATTTCTCGTAAACCATCTAATATACTCTTATCTTTTTTATAACCATTTAAAAAGACAGTTTCCAAAGAATACTCTTTTTTTAACCTGCTCAAAGTGACAAAAAATTCCTGTACATCCCTTGAAGATTGAAATCTATAGTAATAATTTTTAATATCTTTTATTATAATTTTCTCATCTTTGTCAAGTAGTGAAAAATCAAGTCCGGATAAAAACTTAACTATTTGATGAGCATTTCCGTATGCAAACAGTGCACAAATCAAAGATATATATTCATCTTTATATTTTTGTGCCACTATAAGCGGGTCCGGTCTTTCAAAAGAGAGTTCATCATCTCTTTGCCTTTTTTTCAACTCATTGTCTAAAAGCTTTTTAATATCGTTGTCAGACACCAAAGCTCTCTTTTTGATTGGTTTTGTGTTGCAAATAGTCAGATATATTGACAAGAGAGAAAATTACCAAAAATATACAAAGTCCAGGAAAAAAACTAACCCACCATGCTATATCAATCACCTCTTTTCCCTCATTTAGTATCGTTCCCCAGCTCATTTGCGGCGGAGTTATGCCGATGCCCAAAAAGCTAAGACCACTTTCAGCAAGTATGGCACCACCCACACCAAAAGTAAAACTTATAAAAAATATAGGAGCCAATAAAGGAGTAAAATACTTGAAAATAATTTTTATATTGCTGACTTTTGCAAGTTTGAGTATCTTTATATAGGGCTTTGAAGCTATCTCAAAACTCTCACTTCGTATCATTCTTGCCATACCCATCCATCCTGTTACAGATATAACAAAAATAAGAACCCAAACAGAAGCGTTTATATAGCTTACAAGTGCCAAAAGCAGAAAAAAAGTAGGAAATGTTAAAAAAAGATCAATCACCACAACCAAAACTTTATCGGTACTTTTTTGAAAGAAACCCGCACTGATACCTACCATAAGACCTATAAGACTGGTTACAATAGAACTTGCCAGACCGATATCAAGTGAAACTTTCCCACCCTCGATTATTCTTGCAAGTATATCTCTTCCGAGCCTGTCAGTTCCAAAGGGGTGAGAAAAACTTGGGGGTAAAAGTATGGAGTTTTTATGTATAAGATATGGTGACACATCATAAATATAGCTACCAAAATATACAGCAACTACAAGCAATACCAATAAAAAAATACTAATATAGGGAATCTTTACCATAATGGTATTTTACTAAAATATTACTGTTTTATTGATAAAAGCGATTGCAACATTCTGTCTATTGTGGTTATGATTTTGGCATTTGCACTGTAAGCTGTTTGATACTTTAAAAGATTTGCCAACTCTTCATCTATATTTACGCCGCTTATGGATTGCTGCTCCTGGTTGACGGCATTAAAAATTGCTTCTGAAGTTTGCTGATCTCTTCCGCTGTTTTCAGTATCAGTAGCAATCTTTCCTGTAATATTTCTATAAAATCCGTCAGGAGTATCCTCTACGGTTATTCCGTTGCTGTATTTAAATTCAATATCATGGTACTGGACCTGGAGCATTTGGTTTGCCACCTGATTGTCACCGTCAACCGGATTTTTGTATGCATTTATTTTGGTCGGATCATCTAAAAAGTCACGTTTCAATGAAATGTTTGAAGCACTATCTCCTGTAAAAAAAGCATTTACTCCTGTAGCTCCTGCAAAATTTGTACCGTTATCCTCGATAGCTATTTTAAAATTGTGTGTACCTTTTGGCTGAATGGAAAGTATATGCCCGTTTGTAGAATAAACTGCACTGAAATAATCATCAAAATCATTTGTAGAATTATTATCACCATTATCATCAGTCGAACTATTCAATTGTCCAACTATACTGCTGCTGCTTCCATCATCCATTGTTGTACTGTCATCTATTGTGATGCTTTTTCTTCCTATTTCATTTCCGTTACTGTCATACATCACAACATCAAAGCTGCCTGTTTTTATATTGTAATCACTTTTTGTCAATGAGGCATTGTCATCTATATTCAATAAAGCCGAATCCATTTTATCTACGGCACTCTCGGCATAAACAGAATTGGTTTTTTCTATCAATCCTTTTGCAAAAACATCCAAGGAGTCAATATAGCTTTGTATCTTTCCATCTTTTGGATATGAAGTTTTTTCATCTATCTCTCTGCCTCTTAGATCCAAGATAGCACCAATCTTACCACCATGAATTTTTTGACCGATATCAACCCTGCTACCATCCTGGCTTTCATGGTAAACAGAATAGTATGCACTTTTGTTGCCTTTGTTATCAAGAACAATAGGATGAAAAGTAGCTCCATCAACAAAAGATTCTCCAGAAATATTTAGATAATACTCTTTCCCTCCGTCAGTCAAATCTCTATCTATACTCATATCACTTTGCATATCACCTTTAAAAACTGAAAAATCAAGCAGTTTTGACAAAGCCAACTCAAGTTTGTCTCTCTCATCTCTCAAGTCATTTGCATGATTGTTTTTTATAGACTCTACATTACCTATCTTTGCATTGAGATCAGCTATTTTTTTACCTATAGAGTTTACTTCATCTATACTTATTTTCAACTGTGCATTTAAAGCATCCTGAGTATCTCTTACTCTTTGTCTCGTATCTTTTAAATTATCCAAAAATGTTATGGTATTTTGTGCCAAATCTGTCTTGACAGCAGAGCTTGTAGGGTTTGAAGCAAGAGAATTCCATGCATCAAAATAGTTTTTCATATCATTTTGCAGCCCTACTCCGTCAGTATCAGGGAAAACTTTTGCTACCTCTTCCAAAGTCTGTTTTGAAAAATTATTGTATTCCAAGGTTGATGAGCTGTCTCTAAGTCTGGAAAAAACAAATTCATTGTGTATCCTGGTTACCGAGACAAATTTTGCTCCTCTGCCGATATCTCCGGGGGTCGCATGTAGGGGCTCCTGTGCCCTTGTAACAACTCTTTGCCTTGTATAGCCCTCTGTATTGGCATTTGCGATGTTTTGACTTACAGTCCCCATTTGAAGCTGAGAAGTATTAAGACCGGTATAGCCGGTATCTAAAGTACTAAAAAGACTCATTATGCACTCACTTTTAGCAAAGAAAAACTTTTTGGATTTGTTTTTTTGTAATTTTCCATCTCCGTAGGAAATATTTTATCAAACAAAGATGTATAAAATTCATTTACGGCAACAACCAGTCTAGCATACTCTTTATTTGCCTTATGTAACTCTTGAAGTTTTATTTTTAACATTTCAAGACTTTTTTGCTCATCACTGCTTAATAGCTCGGAAAGTTCTTTGTTTTCATTTTTTTTCATAAGCTTGATCAGTTCACTGTCAAGTAATGATTTTTGACTTTCAAATATCTCTATAATTTCATCTTTAATTTTTGTTCTTTTGTATATGGCATCATTGTTTGCCTTCTTGATATCTTCGATATC
>CAZMKH010000025.1:5615-11625 GCA_964566455.1 uncultured Campylobacteraceae bacterium
TTTTTAAAAAATCAAACAATAATTCACTAAAGCCAAATCTCCCGCTTAACTTGTCACTCATGGCATCATTATACATGGATCTGTATATCTCGTCTCCTGCCCCTTTGGGAAAAAGTGAATGATCTGACTTTATAGAAATATCTAAAACTTTTTTTATAAAAAATGCCTCAAACTTGTCTGTTTGCTCTTTTAGTTTTGCATCATTATCATTTTTCATGATTTTTGGTACGCTGTTTAAGCTGTTTAAGGCTGCATAATTATCAATTTTCATTCCAATTCCTATAAATTAAATAATTTCCACATCGGCTCTTATAGCACCGGCCTTTTTGATACTTTCTATGATAGAAATGATATCCTTTGGCTTTGCACCAAGTTTTTGCAATGCTCTTGTAAGGTTAGAAACCGTAACACTTTGTTTTTGCATATTTACACTGAAATTTTTTGTATCAATTGCAACTTTTTTACCTATTGCTATGCTGTTTTTATCATTTGTAAGTTTATCTACGGGTTCTATTTTGATAGTGATATCTTTATGTGTTATAACAACAGGATCTATTTTTATGCCTACTCCTGCCACTATAGTTCCGGTTCTCTCATCTATGACTATCTTTTCATCAGGCTTATAGGCGATATCGGTTTCAAGTATTTTTGCCATAAAAGATATCACGCTCATATCGTCCGGTCTTTTTAAGTTGATGGTTTTTGGATCTATAGCAACTGCAACTTTTTTATCAAATTCTTGATTGAGTGACTTTTCGACCTGCATTGCAGTTTGAAAACTTGAGTGTTTTAATGCAAGTTTTAAATATTTTTTATCATATATATCATATGCTACATTTCTCTCTACTAAGGCACCATCTAAAATAGTTCCGGCTGTTGGGTGATTTAGTTCCCCTCTTCCTCTACCGTTTTTACCACCGATACTAAGTGAGCCTTGAGCCAAAGCATATATTTTTCCGTCAACACCTTTTAAAGGAGTTATCAAAAGTGTACCTCCTTCAAGTGACTTTGCATCACCTATGGAAGATACTATTACATCAAGTTTATCTCCCTGCCTGGCAAAAGGCGGCAACTTGGCTGTAACTATGACTGCTGCTATATTTTTTGATTTGATATCTTTTGGGTCAATTTTTACATTAACTGTTTGAAGTAGATTTGAAAGTGATCTGACTGTGAAAGCCGAAGTTGTTCCGTCACCGGTACCATTGAGTCCTACAACAAGTCCATATCCGATAACCTGGTTGTTTCTGACCCCTACGACACTTGCAATATTTTTTATCTTTTCCGCATACAAAAATGATGCTATCAGCATTAAAATCAATACTGTTTTCTTCAACCCAAATCCTTCGTAATAGAATTACTTGAGTTAAAGCAAATACTATTCCAAAAAGTAACTTATGGTTGTTTTTCCAAATTTTCTACTTTTTTTAAGTTTATACCCGGATATATTCTGCGGCATTTTAATGATACTTATATGTTCAACGGCAATCATTTCACATATCTCTTTTGGTATTTGTTCAATCAACTCAAAAGTTTTTTCATATATTTCATCCATACCGTCTCTTATATGAAAAGGAGGGTCAAAATAGAAATAACTCTTTCCTTCTATAAGATTCAATACATTTGAGAACTCTGTAAAACTGTCGCCGTTTATAGCTCTACACTCATTTGTATTTAAACTTTTGATATTTTCCAAAAGAATATTATAAGCACTTTTATCTTTTTCTATAAAATATATCTTTTTAGCACCTCTGCTTAAAGCTTCAAGCCCCATCGAACCGCTTCCTGCAAATACTTCTATAAAATTTTTACCAATTATCTCAAACTGCACAGTATTGAAAAATGACTCTTTTATGATAGATTTTGTGCTTCTGGTGGTAGAGAGTGAAGGCAGTAAAAGTTTTTTACCCTTGTATTTACCACTGTTTATAGTAGTGTAGAGGTTATTCTTCATAAAAGTCCCTGATGGTTTTGATAAGATTTTCTCTAAATTCCAGGGTCAATTTATCTATCTTTCTCTCAAGTTTCCACAGGCTGTTTTTTTGAAAAACATCATCTTTTAAGTTTTCTTTATTGCATTTTTTTTGATAAATATTTTGCAAATCCATAAGCAGAGATGATTTTGAAAAAGGTATTTTTATATCGGTATCTTTTGATGAATTTATTATCACGACAGGTTTGTTGATATCCCTTTTTTTATCACTTAACACCATCTCACACTGTTTATAAGAAGAGAGGTAATCTCTTAAAAAAATTTCTAGTGAATTTTGTAACAATAAAGAATCACACATTATGGAAATTTTCAATACCAAACCCCTAAATCCAAATTTTTCCATTATTGTACCAAAAAATATTAAAGTTTATGATTTAATTGACGATTTAGAAGTAATCAGACTTTAAGGAGTTATGAAATGGATATATTCAATGCCGCAAGCAAGCAAATCGACTCAACACAGAGTTACAGTGCAGACCATACAAAAACATCAAATGTCCAAAAGAAACAGGAAATTTCGCAAAATATGACTACAACAAGCAGCGAAGTTAAAAACAAGCAGGACCAAAAAGAGATACAACAGCATTTAAACAATACTGTCAAAAGACTTAATGACCAAATGGATTCACTCAATATCAATATAAAATTTGGTTTCAATGACAAGATTGATACAATGTTTGTTGATGTTACAGAAAGAAGTACAGGAAAACTCATCAGAAAGATTCCTTCTGAAGAGACTATGAAGCTTGCAGAAAAAATGAAAGAAATCATCGGTATGATTTTTGATAAGAAAGGATAAAAGATGGCTGATTTTGGTGCATTAAGTAGTTTGGGTCTTGGCAGTCAAGGTGCATTAAACTATGATATTATTGACAAATTAAAAAAAGCTGATCAAGATGCTATCATAAAGCCAATTGACTCAAAAATTTCATTGGACAAACAAAGAGAGGATGCTCTTTCAAACCTTACAACACTTTTGGCAACTCTGAAAGGAACAGCGAGTACTCTATCATATGACAATATTTACTCAAAGGTTGCCGTTGATACGATCGGCTCTTCAGCAACAGCAACAGTACAGGATGGAACAAGTTCACAAACCATAAGTCTGGATGTGGCAAATATAGCTACAAATGATGTAAAAGAATCAAAAGCTTTCAACAAAGAAACAAGCACCTTTACAAATGGAACGGATACTCTTAAATTTGAACTTGCAAGTGGAGAATCTTTTAGTATAGATGTTGACTCAAGTACTACTATCTCAGAGCTTGAAGAGTTGATAAACAGTAATTCAAACGGAACAATGAGTGCCTCTATCTTAAATGTAGGTGGAACAGATCCATATAAACTTGTTTTAAAATCAACCAATACAGGAGCAGACAATGCCATAACCGTAACTTCTACCGGTGGTGGCACGGCAGCAGACGACCTTGGATTTACAACTGTTGGAAATGGGGCACAGGATGCTAACTTTACTTATAATGGCATAAATATTACAAGAAGCTCAAATGATATCAGCGACCTTATCACGGGAGTTGATATAAAGCTTGTTGACAGTGGCAAAACAACCATAAAAATATCTCAAAATACTGATAGCATAAAAGATACTGTAACCTCTTTTATATCAGCCTACAATGATTTGATAGACAATCTTGATGAAACTACCAAATATGACGCCACAACCAAACAGCAAGGTATATTTCAAGGTGTAAGCCAGATAAGAGGCATAAAATATGATATAAACAATACCGTATTTAGTTATGATTCCAGCAGAGTTTCACTGGCAGACTTTGGTATCACACAAAACAGCACCGGGCATTTGGAGCTTGACGAGTCTGTATTTGACAACAAAATACAAACAGATCCAAACGCTGTCAAAGACTTTTTCAAAGGCGGAACCGATACACATCCTGAAGATGGGCTTTTTGTAAAATTAAATGACAAATTACAGTCAATTTTTATGGATAGTTACAGTGAAGTCAAACTATACAAAAATTACCTTGACAATGATTTGAAGTCTCTAAATGACCAAAAAGAGGCTCAAACAAAGCAGATAGAAAATAAGTACAACATTCTTGCCAAAAAATTTGCAGCATATGACAATATAATTTCAAATTTTAATGCACAGTCGCAATCTTTGCAAATGCAAATTCAAAGCTTCTTAACCGAAAAATAATAAAAGGATATAAAATGAGAACAAATTTAGCCTATAATGAATATACCCAAAACAATATATCCATAGAATCAAAAGAGAAACTTATAGAGATGTTATATGAGGGAATTTTGAGATTTAATTATCAGGCAAAAAAAGCTATCAAAGAGAAAGATTATGAAAAAAAATCATACTGGATAAACAGGTCTGTCGATATATTTATAGAATTGATAAACTCTCTAAACTTCAATGGAGGTGAAGTAGCCGAGTATCTAAATGGTCTCTATTCATATCAGATACAACTTTTATCATCTGCAAATATCAAAAACTCTATAGAGGATTTGGAAACTGTCAACAAAGTCATAAAAGGATTACTTGAAGCGTGGAGAGAAATAAATGCAAAAAAAGAGTTGGATTAGCGATCTTAAGCTATCCATTATAAATAAAAACTTTACTCAAATAGAAAAATTAAGTAAAAACATTCCGCATTTTAAAACGCTTGATGAGAGTCAGGAAGCCCTGGCACTCATCAACGAAGCAAATACTCTTATAAAAAATGAACAACAACAAATTCTCTCTCAAATGGAAAAACTAAAAAAAACTAAAAAATTTTTGGATTAGATATAAAACCTTTCTATAAATTCTTCATCTATATTTATAAGCTTTCTCGCTTGTAAATCTTTTATAACATTTCTATCGCAGTCAGTATCTTTTGGCCACTCTCTATCATATCCGTCTATTTTATTTTTATTTGTGGCATTCATACCTATAAATTCTTCTTGCAGATATATGTCTCTTTTTGCATCTATGTTATTTACTACTCTCCAAATAAGCATATAAACATTGTTGATAGAATTTTTTTCATCATCTACAAAAACTAAAAGTTTTGTATGCTCTTTTATAGATTCCAACTCTTTATAAAGCTCATAAACTGGTTTTGTTTTTTTTATTTTTAAGACTGTTATTGGAGTTTTGGTGTATGTTTTATACTGCTTTATCTGTGTTACATCCTGTGAAATTTTAGATATTTTTTCAAACAACTCTTCATCGCTTATGATATTTTTTTGAGGGAAATCTACACTGTCACTTGTACAATCAATACCCAATTTTCCGCCATACGCATAAGTAGGACTGGAGTGATCCAACGCATCGCACACACCTTCGGATATGATAATATTATCTACACTTACCCTGTCTAGGATATAATCACTCAATTCATCATAACTGCCAAGTTCAGGTGCATCATTTCCGACAAATATGGCATGCTTTACAAAACTCATCTGCCCTACTCCCCAAAATGCATGCATAAACTGCTTGGCGTGACCCGGATACATCACATTCATTTTGGCCAGTATCAAATTGTGAAATACACCGTTTTCAGGCATTTTATAATCAATCAAATCCGGAGCAGTAGTTTTTAAAAGAGGTAAAAATATCCTCTCAGTCGCCCAGCCCATATATTTATCTTCCAAAGGAGGCTTCCCAACTACTGTAGCTTGGTAAACAGGCTCTTTTTTATGCGTTATACAGCTAACTTCCATGACCGGATATGGCTCTTTTAGAGTGTAGTATCCGGTATGATCACCAAAAGGTCCCTCTATCTCCACCTCATTTGGATCCACCCAACCTTCTATAACTATATCAACATCTTGAGGTATATATATGGGGTTGGTCAGTGATTTTACAAGGCGTGGGTTTTCTTCTTTTATCAGGCCATACAAAAGAAGCTCAAACATACCGTTTGGCATAGGGGCCTGTCCGCACCAGATGTATAAAGGGTCTCCGCCAATTCCTATAGATACCGGCATTTTCTTGCCGGCTTTTTTATATTCATGAAAAAAGTGAGCAGAATCTTTATGTATCTGCCA
>CAZMKH010000026.1:0-11410 GCA_964566455.1 uncultured Campylobacteraceae bacterium
AGCAAGTTTTTTGCTATTAAGTTAACTGTATCTTTTTTAAATAAAAAAACAGCATCATACTCTATCTCATTTTGATAAATTGATACCTTGGAGCAGTAAAAGTTTTTAAAGTTTTTTGTTTTACACTCGTTTATCTCAAGTCCCAGTATATTGCAAAAGAAATTATCAGCAGCATTTTTTAAAAACTTAAATACCAAAATAAACCCTTTGATTTTATTATCGCTATAGTATACACTATATAAATTAAATAAATGTTTAAAAAAAAAAGAGTATTATTCGGTTGCAAGGAGAAAATATGTTGGTAGTATTGTCAATTTTAGGTATTTTTATAGGATTTTTATCAGGTTTTTTTGCGATAGGGGGAGGTACTATGCTGGTTCCTGCTCTTTTGATGCTTGGGTATGATATCAAGTATGCTATAGGCATTTCTGTAACCCAGATGGTATTTAGTTCACTTTACGGCTCATATCTTAACTATAAAAAAGGTACACTCAATCTTAAAAATTCCATATCTGTCGGTATAGGAGGGTTTTTCGGTGCGGCAAACAGCGGATATATAGTAAGTCATCTCTCATCACATACCTTGACACTGATATTTTTATCTTTTGTTTTTTTGGCAATTTATAAATTTTTCAGATCTCCTAATATATCGGATAAAGAAGAGATAAATAATAACCTTTTGCTTTTTGTTATAGGATATCTTGTCGGAACAATGTCTATCAGTGTAGGTATAGGTGGAGCATTGCTTATAACTCCTATTCTTGTAGGATTTTTGCACTTTCCTTTAAAAAAAGCACTCTCTTCGGCACTCTTTTTTGTCATATTTTCTTCGGTTTCAGGATTTGCAAGTCTTGCGTATAGTGGATTTGTTCACTATAAAGAGGGATTTTTGGTAGGTATATTTTCTCTTATCGGAGTATATTTCGGTATCAAACTCTCACATAAAACAGAGCATAAAAAGCATAAAAAACTACTTTTGATATTTTATGTAGTGATTATGCTTCTTATACTTAAAAAACTATTTTTGAAGTAAGTAGGCTAGGATTTAGCTCCATCTTTTTGCTGAGATTCTATCTCTTTTCTTACTTCATCCATATCCAAGTTTTGAACCTGTTTTATAATATCTTCAAGCCCCTCTTTAGGCAGTGCGCCTGGTTGTTGGAAAATTCCTATCTTTTCTCTAAAGATGACGGTTGTAGGAATTGATCTAATTTGAAAATAACCTGCAAGCTCTTGCTCCTCTTCAGTGTTTACTTTTGCAAAAGTAATATCTGGATATTGCTCTGAAACCTCTTCAAAAATAGGTCCAAAAGATTTACAAGGTCCACACCAAGGAGCCCAAAAATCAATGATTAAAATATCACTCTCACCAAAAACTTTCTCAAAGTTTTCTTTAGTTAATTGAATTGTTGCCAAAATTTTTCCTTTGTGTTGATGTATGAGGTTGTATTGTATCTATATTTAACTTTAGAGATGCTCATGAATTTTTGGACCGCCGTGTTTTTTGCTCAAATTTGGAAGATAAACCAAAGGTGTAGAATATTTCATGCTGTTTCCAATGCCTGTTTTTATCAATATTATACTATTTTTAGACTAATGATGATGTTAACTTTACTTTGGAGATACCCTTTATCAAAAACAATCTATACCCTATCAAAATTACAGCCATAACTATATAAAAGTATTCATATCTGCTTAAAACTTTCTGTGCCATGGAAGCATGTATGGTAACAAGAATCAAAACTATATAAACAAGTTTATGCCATTTGTTATACTTTTTAAAAAGTTTTTTGGTAGATGTGATACTCATAAACAGCAGTATTACAAATGATATCACCCCAAGATATACAAATGGTTTGTCAATAGTCTCTTTTACAACAAAAAGAGGGTTCAGTTCGGCATCCAGTATAAAAAAGTTTAAAAAATGCAAAAAAGCATAAAAAAATGTAAACAACCCTACAAATCTTCTGTATCGCATAAAATTTTTAACTCTTTTCAAGGGCGATATACTAAGAGTTAAAATGAGCATCAATATGGCACTGATTCCCGTGCAGGTATATATAAACTTTATAGGATCGATAGCACTTTGCAAACCATAAAGCATATATAAAAACGGTGATAAAAAAACAGTAAACAAAACTGTTTTTTTTACTATTATCTCTTTTTTGCTCATATAAATTTCCTAAGATCCATATCTTTATACATGCTTGCCACCTCTTTTTCATACCCGTTGAACATGAGAGTTTTTTGCTTGAAAAAACTTCCCAGTTTTCTTTCTCTGGCTTGTGACCATCTTGGGTGATCTACATTTGGATTGACATTTGCATAAAATCCATACTCTTTTGGATTGATTCCTTTCCATGTGTTTATTGGTTGTTTTTCTACAAATTCGATACTGACGACGGATTTGATGCTTTTGAAGCCATACTTCCATGGTGCAATAACCCTTATGGGCGCACCGTTTTGTTTGGCAAGGGTTTTTCCATACATTCCGACACTAAGTATCGTTAGGTCATTCATAGCTTCATCCATTCTCAACCCTTCCACATACGGATATGGAATATTGCCAAGCATTCCTTTCGCCTGGTCCGGGAACTGTTTTGGATCCAAGAGGGTTGTAAATTTGACATATTTGGCTTTTGAAGTAGGTTTGGCAAGTTTTATGATATGAGAAAGCGGAAAACCAATCCATGGAACCACCATAGACCATGCCTCGACACATCTAAACCTGTAAATTCTCTCTTCCAAAGGATAAGAGCTGAGTATCTTTTCCAGGCTAACCGTAAAAGGTTTTTCAACTTCTCCTTTTATCTCTATATCCCAAGGATTTGGTTTTAAAGTGTGCGCCAATCTCGCAGGGTCTTTTTTGTTGAGTGAAAACTCATAAAAGTTGTTATAGTGGCTTGCCTGCTCAAAACTGTTCAACCTCAAATCTTTACCAAATGAGCTCTTTTTAAAACGAAGAGGTTGACGAATATCCATCTCTAAAGCCGAGAGCTTTTCCAAAACTGTAGAAGTCAAAACTACTGTGGCAGCCCCAAGTTTTAAGAACTCTCTTCTTCTTTGAAAAAGTGTTTCATCAGTTACTTCATTTTCGCTTATCTGCCAACTTGGTTTTTTAATAATATTCATAATTTCCTCCTGATACAATATCTGTAGATATCAAAATTTTATCTCCATTTTGTGTAATGTTTGTTTATCGGAAGTACTATCACTATCACCTGACCCCTCCATGGTATAAGGTATAAGCACATTTATAGATAATTTTTGATATTATAATTCTTTTAATTAGAGGGTATAAATGATAAAAATATATAATGCAAAAGAGCATAATTTAAAGATAAACAAGCTTCAAATTCCTAAAAATTCTCTTGTTGTTGTTACGGGTATCAGCGGTAGCGGAAAGAGTACTTTGGCTTTTGATACACTTTATGCTGAGGGGCAAAGAAGGTATATCGAGTCACTCTCTTCTTATGCCAGACAATTTTTAGACCGCATCGGAAAGCCTGATGTTGAAAGGATAGAGGGGCTTACTCCTGCTATTGCAATCGATCAAAAAACTACCAGTAAAAATCCACGCTCAACCGTGGGAACTATAACTGAAATATATGATTATCTTAGACTTTTGTTTGCAAGAGTTGGAGAGCAGTATTGTTATAACTGTGGACATAAGATATCAAAAATGTCTGCAAGTGACATCATAGAGCAGGTACTCTCTTTGCCAGAAGGCGCCAAACTTGTTATCCTAGCTCCACTTGTAAAAGAAAAAAAGGGAACTTTTGCCGATATGTTGGAGTCTCTAAGACACAGCGGCTATATAAGAGCTATGATAGATGGTGTTATGGTAAGGCTCGATGAAGAGATAGAACTTAGCAAAACTAAAAAACACACTATCAAAGTGGTCATAGACAGAGTGATAATAAAAGAGGAAAACAGAGCCAGAATTGCAGAAGATGTTGAAAAAGCTCTGAATGAAAGTTATGGGGAAGTTGAAGTTGATATTTTAAACTCCGATGAACTTGGACTTCGTGACAGCCACATTCACTACTCCGAGCACAATGCCTGTTTTGAGTGCAAGATAAGTTACGAGCCCTTGGAGCCTTTGTCATTTTCATTTAATTCACCCAAGGGGGCTTGCAGGGTTTGTGACGGTCTGGGCATAAAGTATTCGCTTGATATGAGCAAAATCATTGATGGAAGTTTAAGCATAGAAGAGGGCGCTATAAAAGTTCTCTACGGTTACAACAAGGGGTATTATTTTAGATTTTTGAAGGCTTATTGTGAAGCAAGCGGCATAGATATAAGCGTACCTTTTGATGAATTGCCTGAGCATCAAAAAAAAGCGATACTCCACGGTGGAGTTGAGATAGCCCAGTTTACTTGGAAAAGGCACAAGCTTAAAAGAAAGTGGGAAGGTGCGATAAAACTGGCTTATGATATGCTAAAAGGTGAAAAAGATATCAATGAATTTATGAGTGAAAAGATATGCTCAAATTGCAAAGGATACAGGCTTAAAAAAGAGAGCATGGCGGTAAAAGTAGCAGGATGCAATATAGCTGATATACTTGATATGCCTATCGAAGATGCTTACGCTTTTTTCAGTGATGAGAAGAATTTTGAGTATTTTACTCCTTTGCAAAAGGAGATAAGTGCTCCAATTCTAAAAGAGATAAGAGAGAGACTTTTTTTCCTGCAAGATGTTGGTCTTGGATATATCACTCTTGGTAGAGATGCAAGAAGCATTAGCGGTGGAGAAGCCCAAAGGATAAGGATAGCTTCTCAGATAGGAAGCGGTCTTAGCGGGGTAATGTATGTGCTTGATGAGCCAAGTATCGGACTGCATGAGAGAGATACATTGAAGCTTATAAATACTCTTAGAAACCTTCAAAAAAAAGGCAACTCCGTTATAGTGGTTGAACATGACAAGGAGACTATAAAAGCGGCTGATTTTATAGTAGATATCGGTCCCGGAGCCGGTGAAAGAGGAGGGGAGGTAGTCTTTGCGGGAACTTATAAAGAGCTTTTAAAAAGTGATACACTGACTGCAAAGTATTTAACAGGTGAGAGAAAAATTGAACATTCCAAAAAAAGAGTGCAGGAAAATTTTATAGAGCTTAAAAATGTAAATATCAACAATATAAAAAACCTATCAGTTAAGATACCGATAAAAAACTTGGTATGCGTAACTGGAGTCAGCGGAAGCGGTAAAAGCTCGCTCATTCTTCAGACACTTCTGCCTATTGCAAAAGAGGATTTAAACAGGGCAAAAAAGGTAAAAAAAGTTAGCGGTGCATACTGCGAAGGGCTTGAACAGCTTGATAAAGTCATCTATCTTGACCAAAGTCCCATAGGAAGAACTCCAAGAAGCAATCCCGCAACTTATACCGGAGTTATGGATGAGATAAGGGTGCTTTTTAGCCAAACCAAAGAAGCGAAGATAAGAGGGTATAAAGTTGGAAGATTCTCTTTCAATGTAAAAGGCGGAAGGTGTGAAAAGTGCAAAGGCGAAGGAGAGATAAAGATAGAGATGCATTTTTTACCGGATATTATGGTAAAATGTGATAGTTGTAACGGCACAAGGTATAATGCTCAAACTTTGGAGATAAAATACAAAGGAAAAAATATCAGTGATGTTTTAAATATGAGTGTAGATGAGGCAGCAGAGTTTTTCAAAGCAATTCCAAAAATTTATCAAAAATTAAAAACTCTGCAGGATGTGGGTCTCGGATATATAAAACTTGGTCAAAACGCAACTACTCTAAGCGGTGGAGAAGCCCAGAGAATAAAACTCTCAAAAGAGTTAGGCAAAAATGCAACCGGTAATACTTTATATATACTTGACGAGCCGACAACCGGACTTCATTTTGCTGATATCGACAGGCTGAATAAAGTTTTGCACCATTTGGTCGACCTTGGAAACAGTGTTATAGTAATCGAACACAATATGGATATCATCAAAAACAGTGACTATATCATAGATATGGGATATGAAGGTGGAGATAAAGGCGGACAGGTAATAGCCGAAGGAAGTGTAAAAGAGTTGATAAACAATATGAAAAAAACAAAAAGTTATACAGCCAAGTTTCTTAAAAAGGAGATAGAAAATGACTGAAGAATTGATAGACAGGATACGATCCATCCCTCCGCTTCCGGAGACATTTATACGCATCGATGCCATTTGCAGCAGTCCAAACGGAACTATATCTGAACTTTCCAAAGTGGTTGAAAAAGATCCAATGTTGGTGGCAAATATACTAAAGATAGTAAACTCTCCTTTGTATGGACTTAGAAGCGAAGTCAAAAGTGTTTCCCAGGCTGTTTCTTTGCTTGGTATGAAAGAGATAAACTCTTTGAGCGCAACAATATCTGTAAAAAAATTGCTAAAAGTTGATATGGAACCATACGGTATAGCACCGGAGAGATTTGCTCTTATATCAAATATGCAAGGAGCTCTTATAAAAAAATGGGTGGGTAAAATTGACAGACAAAAAGCTGAAACACTTTTTATGCCTGCACTTTTGCAAGAAACAGGAAAAATTATTATAGCTGATGAAATAGTAAAAAATGATGAAGTTTTTCAGTTTAAATCCGATATAGAAACTGCTGTAAATATCGCCCAGATAGAGAGAATGTATGTTGATACCACTTCAAGTGAAGTAACGGCTAAAATATTTGAGCACTGGGGATTTGATGAATTTCTTGTAGAGATTATAAGATACAGTGACAACCCTGAAGCTGCAGACGATGAGTACAGAGAGTACGCAACATATCTAAATATCACTAAAACTGCTCTTGCTGTAAATGCTCCGCTTTCTCAAAGAAATGTAACCATCGCTTTAAATCATGCAAAAAAAGCCGGACTCGATGAAGAGAAACTAAGTGAAGCCATGAGATTGTTGCAAGAAAGTTACGAGGGTGAGATTTGAAAACGCTGACTATCATAGATACTTTTGGATTTTTCTTTAGAAATTATTACGCTTTACCTTACCTTAAGAGTAAAGACGGTTTTCCTACAGGACTTTTGACCGGGTTTGTAAACTTTATCGCTTCGATAAACAAAGAGCACGGAACCGACTATCTTCTTTTTGCACTTGATTCAAAAGAGAAAACTCTTCGTAGCCAAATAGACCCTAACTATAAAGCAAACAGACCCACACCTCCCGAAGATCTTTTAAAGCAGCTACCGGTAGCTGTAGAATGGATAAACAAAATGGGCTTCAAGTCTATAGAAGTCCCGGGATATGAGGCGGATGATATCATAGCGACTATTGCTGAAGATGCCAAGAAAAAAGGTATAAAAGTACAGATAGTATCATCGGATAAAGATCTTTACCAGCTTATTGATGATGATAAAGTTCTTATTTATGATCCTATGAAAAAGGTAAAAATTAACGAAGAAGAGTGTATAAAAAAGTTTGGAGTAAAACCTTCTCAGATAGTGGACTATCTTGCGCTTGTAGGTGACAGCAGTGATAATATACCCGGAGTCAAAGGCATAGGTCCAAAGGGAGCTAGGACTCTTTTAAAAGAGTTTGGAAGCCTGGAGAATATTTATAAAAATCTTGATAAAATTGCAAACAAAAGAACAAAAAAGCTTCTTGAAGAGTCGCGTGATAATGCATTTTTAAGTTATAAACTTGCCTCACTCTACTATGATATAGTAAAAGAGATAGATTATTCCAAGTTTACTTTTCCAAAAAACAATCCTATTTTAAACATAAAAGATGAACTCAAAAGATATGATATGAAAACCATTTTACAAAGAGCAAGTGCCACTTATGAGCATGAAGAGTTGAAAAAAAAAGAAGCCAAAGAGAGTTTCAAACCGATACTGCTTGATACAAAAGAGAAGCTTTTTGAAGCGATAGATAAAATCCCAAAAGATGCTATAGTGGCTTTTGATACCGAGACGACATCTACAACATCGAGAACTGCAAAAATAGTGGGATTTTCATTTTGTTATGATGAAAAAGAGGCTTTTTATGTGCCCATAAACCACTTTTATCTTGGAGTTGGAGACCAGGTTGAAGAAGAGGTTGCAAAAGAAGCTATAAAGAGACTTTTTTCATTTAAAATAGTAGGTCAAAATTTAAAATATGACTACAATATCCTTTTACAGAATTTTAACTTTTTACCTGATATTCCAGAAGCCGATACGATGATAGAAGCTTGGCTAAAAGATCCCTCAAGCAGTGTAGGAATGGATAATCTGGCAAAAAGATACTTTGACCATGATATGGTCAAGTTTAAAGATGTTGTAAAAAAAGGGGATGATTTTAGCTCTGTTGATTTAAATGAAGCTTGTTTGTATGCAAGTGAAGATGCATGGATGACACTGAAACTTTATAACTTTTTTAAAGTTAATCTTGAAGATGATTTGCAAAAAGAGGCAAAAGAAGTGGAGTATCCTTTTATCATGACTCTTTTGTCTATGGAAAATGAAGGCATAGGTGTGAGTATAGAGTTTTTGGAGCATCTTTTGCAAAAAGCAAATAAAACTCTTGAACTTCTTACGAAAGAGATATATAAGCTTGCAGGAAGTGAATTTAATATCAACTCCACAAAACAGCTTGGTGAAATTTTGTTTGAAAAGCTGAAACTCAAAAAAGGTAAAAAAACAAAAACAGGATACAGTACCGATGAAAAAGTACTGTTGTCTTTAAAAGATGAGCATCCTATCATTGAGAAAATACTTGACTACAGAGAAAGTTTCAAGCTTAGAAGCACATATATAGAGCCTCTTTTAAAGCTTGCCAAAATGGATAAACATAACAGGATTTATACTTCATTTTTACAGACAGGAACTGCTACCGGCAGACTAAGCAGCAAAAATCCAAACTTACAAAATATTCCGGTCAGAAGTGAACTTGGACGGGAAATAAGAGAGGCATTTGTGGCAAAAGAGGGATATAAACTTGTAAGTCTTGACTACTCACAAATAGAGCTCAGACTTTTGGCACACTTTAGTAAAGATCCGGCACTGGTTGAAGCTTTTAAAGAGGATAAGGATATACATCTTGAAACTGCTGTAAAAATCTTTGGAAAAGAAAAAGCTCATGAAAAAAGAAATGTAGCAAAAAGTATCAATTTCGGACTTTTATACGGTATGGGAAGCAGAAAACTAGCTGGTGAAATAAATGTAACCCAAAAAGAGGCAAAAGAGTATATAAAAAGTTATTTTGAGAGTTTTCCAACCGTTAAAACTTATCTTGAAAGCATAGTGGAGTACTCCAAAGAGCATGGATATGTAAAGACACTTCTTGGAAGAAAGAGATATTTTGACTATAACAGTGCAAATGCATTTATGAAAGCTTCATTTGAGAGAGAATCGGTCAATACCGTTTTTCAGGGAAGTGCGGCCGATCTTATAAAGCTGGCAATGAATAAAATGTATAATATTTTACTAAAAAGCAGCAATGCTATGCTTTTACAGATTCATGATGAGCTGATTTTTGAAGTTAAAAATGATGAGGTGGAAAGCTTTAGTAAATTGGCAAAAGAGACTATGGAAAACATCTATCCTTTAAATGTGCCTATGAAATGCAGTGTAAACATAGGTAATAACTGGGGAGAATTAAAGTAACGACAAGGAGGGTAAGCCCCTACTTGTTGTTACTTGTTTATCAGTTCCGTAATATCCTGCTCAAACTCTTTTTTACTTTTAAGACCAAGATATATTTTTGTGGCATTGCCTTTTTTATCAAAAAGTATTGAAAAAGGAATGAGTCCTTTCCATGAAGTTTTTGCAGTTATATAATCTGAAAATTTAAATACTTCAGGGTCACTATCATTGATAACCGGATAATTGATACCTTTTTCTTTTACAAAAGCTCTCAAATCATCATCACTTATTCTTGTTTGTACCTGAAATGCTTCTATAAGAAAATTGTCTTTATATTTTTCCTGCAGGTCAATAAGTTCAGGCATCTCCATAAGACATGGTGGGCACTGGTTGCCCCAAAAAGAGAGTAAAACAACTTTCCCTTTTGCATTACTGAAGTGAATTCCCTCCAAAAAAGTATTTAGTACTATTTTGTTACCGTCTAAATCTTTAAATTTAAAAGTATAATCCTCTTTGTGATTTGCCGCACTCATCGAGGTTGTCAAAGCAAATACAGCTACAACAAAACTTAAAATTAATTTTTTCATTTTTTCTCCTATTTTTTAAACCATTTTTTAATCTTTTCAAAGACACCTTCAAACTTATTATCATGCAAACTGCTTTCATACCCGAAAGAGTCTTGCAATTGCTTTAGCAACTCTTTTTGTTCTTCATTTAATTTTTTAGGATAAACAATGCTTATCTGGGCTATGAGATTGCCTTCTCTTTTTGTATGAACATTTTTGATACCTTCGTTTCTGAATATAAATTGTTGTTTGTCTTTGGCTCCAACAGGAAGTTTTAGCTCAGTCTCTCCTCTTATAGTAGGTATCTTTATGCTTTCACCAAGAGCGGCTTGAGTAAAAAATACAGGTACTTCAAGGTATACATCATCATTGTGTCTTATAAAATGTTCATCCTCTTTGACGCTAACTCTTACATAAAGGTCACCTCTGTCTCCAAAGTCATTTATATTGCCTTTGCCGGTAACTCTTATCTGGTTGCCGTCATCTATACCCTCAGGGATTTCTACACTGACGCTCTCTTCAACTTCTTCATATCCTTTACCATGGCAGTTTTTACATTTATTTTTTACAATTTGACCGCTTCCGTGGCATACTTCACAAGTTTGAGAAAAAGTCATGAAGCCTTGTCTATAGTAAACCTGGCCTCTTCCTCCACAGTTGCTGCAGGTCTCTCTTGCCTTATCTTCAGAGCCTGTTCCTTCACAAACATCACAAGGCTTTTTGTATCTGAATTTGATATCTTTTTTGGTGCCAAATACTGCTTCGTGAAAATCAAGAGTTATGCTTGTTTCTACATCGAGAGGATATTTTGAACGTGAGCTTGAATCTCTTCTTCCAAATCCACCAAAACCTCCAAAACCCTGTCCGAAGACTGATTCAAATATAGAGCTTAGGTCATCCATGATATCTTCACTGTTCATATTTGAGTAACTGCTAAATCCTTGAGAGTCGAGTCCTGACTTACCATATCTGTCATAAATAGATCTTTTTTTGGGGTCACTTAAGGCCTGATATGCTTCATTTACCAGTTTAAATTTTTCTTCGGCTTCTTTGTCCCCCTGGTTTCTGTCAGGATGATATTTGAGAGCAAGTTTTCTGTAAGCCTTTTTTATCTCGTCAGCATCGGCATCTCTTGAGACTTCCAAGACTTCATAATAATCAATTTCCAACTTTTACTCCATATACATAAATTTAGAGCGAAATTATACTTTAAAGTTCTTTTAAAGTTTATTAAAACTGATAGCTACTTATAAAACTGTTTGTAATTTTTAGATATAATCAT
>CAZMKH010000027.1:0-11161 GCA_964566455.1 uncultured Campylobacteraceae bacterium
TTTGTAAAAGTCATAATTTTCTTCGTATAGTTCCCAGCCGCACTTTTGCCCCTCTTTTATACGCTTTTGTAGCTTTACAAAACCTTCAATTACAGATTCCGGACGAGGCATGCAGCCTGTGACATATACATCTACGGGTAAAAAATCATCTAACTTTTTTATGGTATTGTATGAGTCCCAATACATTCCACCGTTTATTGGACAGCTTCCCAATGTTATGATATATTTTGGTTTTTGCATTTGCTCATAAGTTCTTATGACTCTTCTTAGAGTTTTATATGCCAAATAGCCTGAAAGGATAATAAGGTCCGCCTGCCTTGGGGTTGCTACGCCGACCACTCCCATTCTTTCGGCATCGTACCTGCTCGTAAAAGTCGGCGGCATCTCTATGGCTCCACATCCTGTACCGTAAGCAACTACAAAAATACTTCTGCTTTCAAACCATTTTACCGCTTTTTCCATTATAGAGTGGGTATTGACCAATCCACTCTCTTCAAGTTTGCATTTTAGTGCTTTTTCACTGTTGCTATGAAAACCTTCTATCATTTTATCCCCTTTAGCCAAACCATACAACTCTTATAAGTCCTATAAGAGCAATGAGAGTTGGAATTGTCATCAAAAAATCAACCGCTTGTGAGACTTTATATCTGCCATATACAACCCCTATAAATATAAGAGTTACAAATACGGCAAAAGTTTTTATAACCAAATCCATCAAAGATGTAGCACCGCCTAAAAACAGATCTACAACCAAAGTCAGCTTTGCAAAAGCAAAGAGTGAGCCTTGGCTCATAAGAAGTGCTAAAAATTTACCGCTAAATTCTGTTCTAGGCCCGGAGTAGACCTCTTGTGGAGCTCCGGGAATGTCAAAAGGTGACTGACCGAAAAATCCGACCATAGAAATCATAGCAGCTATAAATAAAAAAGGATGGGAGAGTATATTGTATCCATGGATTTGCTGCTGCTGCATTATGGTATATATATCACTGCTGTTACTGGCTAGTATGATGCCTATAACAGCTATATAAAAAGGAAGCTCAAGTCCCAATAGCCTTGTCAAACCTCTGACAACTCCCATAACTCCGAAAGGATTGCCGCCTGTTCCAACCGCCAGCGCATTGCCTAACGGTCCTAAAACCATCAAATAAAGTATAACAAAGAGATTTATCTGGGATGTAAAACCTCTTAAAAAATCACTGTTTGCAAACAGAGGTACACTTAAAAGTGTAAGAACTGAGCCTGTTGCCATGATAACAGGTCCAAGATAAAACATCCATCCGAAATACAGTGTTTCATTTTTTGAAAAAAGTTTTATACTGTCATAAAAAGATTGTAAAACAGTAGGTCCGTATCTTCCCTGAATCCTAGCTGTAATATTTCTGTATAAACCAAAATACAAAAAACCTACACAGTATGCCAAAAGTATCAAAAGTAAAATTTGCAGTAACATCATCTCACTCCTATAAAATACAAGATACTAAAAAATATAAGTATGGCTATGGCGGTATTGTGGATATTGCCACAATACATTCTGCTTAAAAGCTCTGAGCTTTTCTTTGTTTGTAAAGCCAAAGCTTCATAAAAGTTTGAAACACTTCTTTTTAGTATCATATTGACAAAAGTAATTCTGTGAAGCTCTTTTCCTATAGAGTATCCATAATGAAGAGGGGTTTTTTCGCCGGGTACTTCTCCGCAGTAGCTCAAATCAAATCTATCTTTATTTCTTATAGCTTTTGAGCGAAGAGAAACTACTATAAGAAGTATAACTATAAAAATAGCAGCAAAAGCAGTTATGATAAAAAATCCGTTAAAATCACCTATGAAAGTGTGCATTACTCCTGCACCGCTATAAGGGATAGGAGTAAGAGCAAATTCTTTAAGTACAGGGTTGATAACTTTGACAAAAAGTCCGGGAAATGCACCTGTGCCTACAAGCAAAATAGCTAAAATAATTTGAGGAATAAGATATGTAAAATGTACCTCTTTTTGGTTTTCTAACTCTTTTGAAGTAGGGTGTCCTAGGTAAATACCATATACAAGTTTGTAACAGTATAAAAATGATGCGGCACCGGAAAAAAGCATAGCGACAAGAACTATGGCAAATTTTGTCTCAACCAAAGATGAATATATCATAAATTTTGAGGCAAATCCGCCAAGAGGCGGCATGCCGGCAAGTGCTATAATGCCGATAAGGAGCATTACAAAAGATACCGGAGTTTTATATATGAGTCCTCCAAGTTCGCTAAATCTGCTTTTACCTGTTTGGGCAATAATGGCTGCAACATTGATAAACAGTAAAAGTTTTATAATTGTATGTATCAAAGTGTGATACAAAGCACCCCCTATGCCGTATGCTACGCCCAATCCAATAGCGCTTATGATATAGCCTAGCTGAGCGATAGAGGAGTATGCCAAAAGTCTTTTTACTTCATCTTGAGTGATAGCTTTAAAGGTTGCTATGATAGAGGTAATTACTCCTATCCAAGCCAATACATATCCAAAAGTAGTTCCGTTTAAAAGTGAACCAAACAGTATCTGTAGGTTTGAATAGCCTACTATGATACCGTATATCAAAAATAATCCATATATTCCCATCTTTGACATAACTGCTGAAAGTATTGCGCTAAAAAGATCAGGAGCTTTTTCATAGGTATCAACAACCCAGTAATGAACTCCGATTACTCCCGCTTTGATAAAAAAACTGATAGAAAAGAGTACTATGATAGCAAATTGTACCGCAAAAGGTATGGTGTAAAAAACTTTTTTTACTGCTTCAAACTCATAAGATAAGGCATAAGATGAGACTATCACTATAGCAGCTATGAGAAAAAAAGCTGAGGTTAATGAAAAAAGTATATATTTTTGAAGTGTTTTTGTATCTATCTTGCTAGATTTGGCGATAAGAAAATAGCTACTCCAAGTCATCACTTCCCAACCTATAAAAAATGTGATAAAATCACCGGCAAATACGATACCAAACATCGCAATAGAGAGTAAAAGCTCTAACATATAGTAACCAAATGAGAGCTTTTTTCTGTTTTGTGCGATGATAACCAGCAAAAAAGCAATAAGAGACAAATATGCAAAAAATGTGCCTAATGGAGTCTGGTGTAATGATAAAGTAAAATTATTGCCCACATTTAGAGCTATATGAAAATTTCCATCAAGTGAATATAAAAATAGTAGCGGAATTAAATTGATAAAGAAAAACAAGATATTCATTTTATAACTCCCAAGGCAAATTGAAGATAATTATCAGGATGCAAAAGAGCATATCCCGCCGGGTCTGTAAAGTGGGTTAAGAGGGCAGGGTAAACTCCAAAGAGTATAATCAAAAAAACCAGTAAAGTTAAAATAGCTTTATTCAGCAAGCCAACTTGTATGACTGTTTTATCTGTTTTGCTTTTTACCATCATTGCAATAAGTCTAAAAAAGTAAACAGCTTCGATAACAGATACACCGAGTATGAAAGCTATGGCAAAATAGTTATGAACTTTTGCAAAGCCTTCCAAGATAAGTATCTTTCCGACAAAACCGCTAAAAGGAGGTATGCCTAAAATAGAGAGAAATGATATGATGAAAACCATAGTTAAAAAAGTTGAATTAAATTTTTCAAAAACATTTACTTTATACTCTTTAAGAGCATATATCAATACCCCAAGAGCTAAAAAAACGGTCATTTTAGCCAATGAGTGACTTATTAGATAAAACAGACCTCCTTGGATAACAGATAAGGCGTTTGATGATAAGGCAAAAAACAGAAGTCCGAGCTGACCCAAGGTGGAGTATGCAAAAAGCCTCATAACATTTTTTTGGTTAAGTGCGGTAAGCTCGGCTACCAAAAATGTAATACCTGCTACACTCATAAGAAAAACCGTATAGCTTTTTTGTAAATTAAAAAGATAAAAAAGATGAAAAAAGACAAACATATAAGCTTTGGAAACGACTGAGCTAAAAAGGCCGGCTACTTGAGTAGTCGCTCCATGGTAAACATCAGGTACCCAAAAATTCATAGGAAAAAGTTCAGCTTTTGTGCCAAAGCCGATAAAAAGCATAAGTATAACAAAAAATGCAACTTTCGGATCCATCATATCAAATCTTTGTGCAATAAGCCCTAGATTGACCGTGCCGATTTGTAAGTATATAATCATAATGGCAAAAACTATCAGTAGTGATGCGATAGAGCCGACTATGAGATACTTTATACCGCCTTCAAGAGCCAGTTTGTCTTTTTTGTAAGCTGTAAGCACATATGAGCAAATTCCTGTAATTTCAAAAAAGATGTAAACATTGAAAATATCGCAGCTAAGTATAAGCCCTAAAGTTCCGGCTATTAGCATATTGAAAAATATATAAAACCTGCTTTCATTTGTATGTCTATTGTTTTTAAAATACCAAGCCAAATATAAAGAGGTAATAAAACCTATAAAAGTAAAAAGCAAAACAAAAAGTATAGAAAATTTATCTACTATGAAAGCAATTCCCAAAGGAGGAGCTATGGAAAACTCTGAAATTTGCGGAAGTTTCATAGTAGCATATATACAGCTTTGCAAGAATAGAATAAAATATAAAAGTATAGAACTTCCTCTAAGCCAAAAATTTCCCAGTTTTTTAAAGTAGGGTGTTAAAAATGAAAACAAGACAGGTAGTAAAAAATAGTACCCCAAACTAACATAAGAATCCATCTCAATCCCTCGCTTCATTCATTAAAGATATATCATTTTTTCCGGTAAGTTTAAAATACTCTATGCCGAAAGATATACCAAGAGCTAAAACAGCCAACCCTATAACGATGGTAGTCAAAATCATTGCCTGAGGTACGGGGTCTACCATACCTTTAAAATCTTTTGTTACGCTGTCAACTATCGGAGCAACCAACCCGGCTTTATAATGAAGTCCGATAAAAAAAGTAAAAAGTGCAGACTCCATGATGGAAAATGATATAAGCACTCTTAAAAGATGTTTTCTTGTAAAGACTCCAAAAAGCCCGATAAAAAAAAGTATCAAACTCCCGCATATAACTATAAAATGTATAGCTTCCGTACTGTTTAAATATTCAAGCATTTTGCACCTCTTCTTCGGCTTCTTCTTTGATAAAGTATTCAACTATTACACTCATTTCACTTCCTACTTTTATACCTACAATGATATAAATAACCGGAATGATACCTCCGCTTATAAGGTTGCCTATATTTGCGACATTATGGGGGAGAAAATTGCTAAGTAGCATTCCTGTTTTAAAAAGTCCTATGATAACGATAAGCACATAAGCAACACCGCTTAAAGACTCTCCTAGAGTTAGTATCGTGTGGTTCAATTTTATATTTGGATTGGCTAAAAAAAGTAGCAAAAATGCCGTTGCTATAACAACACCGCCTTGAAAACCGCCACCGGGGCTCAAATGTCCGTGAATAATGATATATACACCAAACAAAACTATAACACTAAAAAGAAGTCTGCTTCCTGTTTCGAGGACAAAACTTCTTTGATGCACCAGTTTTTCTCCAAGTCTTTGAGAGGATGAAAGTATCAAAGCAACTCCTGTAGTTGCCAAAAACAGAACCGTTACTTCCCCGACAGTATCAATACCTCTGAAAAAAGTTACTACAGATGTTACCGCATTTGCCGTAGCTGTGCTTGGATTGAGAGCCAAAAACAGGTCTCCTACGGTTTTAAAATGAGTTTGCTTGACATTTAACAGAAGATTTAAAAGCGAAAGCATAAAAAGTGAAGTTAGTATAGAAAACAGTATGCTTTTTAATCTTACCTCTTTTTTTAAATTCATTTTCTTGCCTCCTCTTTTGAGGTGTGCCTAATGCCCAGCAAAAAAACAGCGGTACTAAGTCCGCTTCCTATAACTGCTTCGGTAAGAGCGACATCAGGTGCCTGAAAAATAAAAAACAGTACAACACTACCAAGACCAACCCCCATAAAAAGTATAACGCTTTGGGTTATATCTTTGGAATTTACCGCATAAAGAGCAACTACAATCATTGCCATAAAAGTAAAAAGTATAATAAGACCTATCATATCTCCTCCTCCTTTTGCTCTTTAGCTTCTTTTAACTCTTTGAAAGCATCAGCATTACTGCTGTTGTAGATATATTTTGAAAACCTTTTATATGTTGTCATGGCAAGTATGGAAGATGAGATAGGGTTGGTTATCATAATGAATACCGCAAGTACAGCCAACTTAAAAGCCCAGTTGGGCTCCAAAAAAGCTACACCTATTAAAATCGTTATTGAGCCTAAGGTCGAAGCTTTTGTTGCGGCTTGCATTCTTGTAAGAGTATCCGGCATCCTAAGTAATCCAGTACCGCTTAGCAAAAAAAGCAATACTCCCAAAAATATAAAAATATTACCAATGATATATAGTATCATCACAACTCCTTGTCCAAAAATTTGGCAAAGACTACAGTACCTGTAAATCCAATCAAGCCAAATATAAAAGCAACATCAAGATAGAGACTTTTGTGAAAATAAAATGAGAGAACTACGAGTAAAGATGTAGCAATGATACTCATAGAATCAAAAGCGACAACTCTATCTGCAAGGGTGGGACCGAGTACAAAACGAATGAGAGCTAAAAACAGCGATAATGCTATCAGCAGAATTAGAAAACTAAGCATATTTACTCCAATTTGGAAGAATATCTTTTCTAATGTGAAAGATTACTCCTATTTTACTGTCTATATATTGAAGTTATATAACTAATATATTTACTTAAGATTAAAGCAAATAAAGAGTTAAGAATATTTCATATATTCTTGATAAAATAGTCACTAAAAAGTTTTATGTATTTTCTTATTGTATTTCTAAGTCCATAATACCAGAGTTTAAAAAATCTAAATAAATATAAAATATGATTTTTAAGCATAATAGATAAAAAAATAAAATTATATTATTTGTACTTAGTCTAATTTAATAATTATTAATATTATTTATTATAATAGTAAACAAATATTATATAAGTTATTTTATATTAAATTAAATATCTAATATGTATAAAAAATTTATAGATTATAAATATGTAATTATTTTACGAAAAAAAAGCTAATTTTAAGTTTTGTATGAAAAATTTGTTGTATAATTTGAGATTCATATATTTTTTAGGAGATTAAAATGAAGATAAAAAGTCTTTTTGTGGCATCACTTGAAGAAAATGCCGGTGGCTTGGTTGTATCTATGGGGCTTATGGGAATTTTAAAAAGAAAGATACAAAAAGTAGCTTTTTTTAGACCTATAATTAAGAAAGAGTCTCCAAAAAATGATGATGATATAAAGTTTATGATAGAACATTTTCATCTTAAGATGGATTATGATGACACTTATGTTTTCACAATGCTGGAGGCTGAGTCATTAATAGCTGAAAATCAAACAAATATTTTATATGAAAAAATTATAGAAAAATTTGAAACTCTGGAAAAACAGTATGATTTTATACTTTGTGAAGGTATAAGCAAATCATTGTTTACTTCAACAGTTGACTTTGATATCAATCTTGAAATCGCAAAAAATATAGGCAGCCCGGTTGTCGGAGTTTTGAGCGGTAAAGACAAAACTTCAAAAGAGATATGGGAAGAGACCAAAATAGAGGGAGAAACTATAAAAGAAGAGGGGTGTACACACTTTGCAACATTTATAAACAGGCTTGACAAAGAGTCTTTGATAGACTTGACAAACAAAGTCAGATTTTTAGAAAAAGATGATGTACCTGTTTATCTACTTCCTGAAGTCAGAGAATTATCATATCCTACCATAGGTGAAGTAGGAGAAAAACTAAAATCAAAATACATAATAGGTAAAGACAAAGACCTCAAAAGACTTGTCAAACAAAGTAAAATTGCAGCGATGAATTTGGATCATTTCTTAATAAGACTTGAAGATGGGGATTTGGTTATAACCCCGGGAGACAGATTGGATATGATACTGGGCTCGATTGCGGCAAACTATTCAAAAGATTTTCCTTCAATTTCCGGCATTGTCCTTACCGGAGGATATGTGCCAAATGATATTTTCATGAATCTGATAAATGGGGTCGGTGAATATACTATTCCTATACTTACTTCAAGTGATGATACTTTTCAAACTGCCATGAAAGTGAGTGAAACAAGAGCAAAAATTATGCCTACCAGTTTAAATAAAATAGCAATTATCGAAGGATTGTTTAACACATACATCAATTTAAAAAATATTGAAGAGATGATAGATACCGCATCATCAAGTGACATAATGACTCCGGCAATGTTTGAGTACAGAATGTTTGAAAAAGCCAGAGCCAATCCAAAAACCATTGTCCTACCGGAAAGTGAAGATGAAAGAATACTAAGAGCCACAGAGATACTTCAAAGAAGAAGAGCGGTGGATGTTATACTTTTGGGGAATAAAGAGGATATTTATTCCAGATGTTCATCTCTTGGTATTAAACTTCATGACAGTATAAAAATAGTAGATCCAAAAACAAGCAAATTAAAGTCAAAATATGCCAATAAATTTTATGAGCTTAGAAAGCATAAAGGTATGACCGTGGAGGGTGCACAAGATATCATGAATAATAAAAACTACTTCGGCACGATGATGATATATATGGGTGATGCTGACGGCATGGTAAGTGGCGCAAACAACACCACGGCAGATACAATCCGTCCGGCACTTCAAATCATAAAAACAAAACCGGGTATATCCATAGTGTCTAGTGTATTTTTCATGTGTCTAGATACAAAAGTGTTGGTATATGGAGACTGTGCGGTCAACCGTGACCCAAATGCAGAACAATTGGCTCAAATAGCCATATCTTCAGCCGATACCGCAAAACTTTTTGGAATAGAGCCCATAGTTGCCATGCTTTCGTACTCTACAGGCAGTTCAGGAAGTGGGGAAGATGTGGAAAAAGTTGCCAAAGCTACAGAGTTGGTAAAAGAGTTAAGACCTGATTTATTAGTGGAAGGTCCTATACAGTATGATGCAGCAATAGACAAAAAGGTTGCCAAGAAAAAACTCCCAAATTCAAAAGTTGCCGGAAGAGCAACAGTATTTATATTCCCTGATTTAAATACGGGAAACAATACATACAAAGCAGTTCAAAGAAGTTCAAATGCCATAGCTGTAGGGCCGGTGCTTCAAGGTCTTAAAAAACCTGTAAATGATTTAAGCAGAGGTTGCCTGGTAGAGGATATAGTAAACACAGTTGCCATAACTGCAATTCAAGCAGGAGAGGAACAATGAAAATACTGGTTTTAAACAGCGGTAGTTCATCTATAAAATTTCAAATATTCGATATGCAAAAAACTGCCTCTATATGTCATGGTATCATAGAGCAAATAGGTGAGAGTGTAGGTCATATAAAATTTGTTTATGATAAAGAAAAAGAGATAGCCAAAGAGAGTGTTATTGAAAACCATTCAGTCGGTATTGAACTTCTTGAAGAACTTTTGATAGACAATAATGTTTTAAAAAGTTTTGATGAACTTGGAGCAGTGGGGCATAGAGTCGTTCACGGAGGTGAATACTTCAGCGAGCCGACTATCATTAATGATGAAGTAATAGAAAAAATAGAAAAAGTTTCACCTTTGGCACCTCTTCATAACCCTGTAAACCTCATTGGCATAAAAGCCATATCTAAAGTAAATCCCTCCTTGACGCAAGTGGCAGTATTTGATACGGCTTTTCACCAAAGTATTCCGGATTTTGCCTACCATTATGCTTTGCCTTATGAATACTATACCCAAAATCAAGTAAGAAGGTATGGGTTTCACGGTACCTCCCATCACTATGTAGCAAAAGAAGCCGCTAAAATTTTACAAAAAGATATAAATAAATGTAACCTTATCACTTTGCATCTTGGCAATGGTGCAAGTATGGCAGCTATAAAGAACGGCAAAAGTATAGATACCTCTATGGGATTGACACCTCTTGAGGGGCTTGTAATGGGAACGAGATGTGGAGATATTGACCCGGCGATTATCTTTTATCTTTCAAGAAATTTAAACTTAAGTATTGATGAGCTTGATATTATACTAAACAAAAAGAGTGGGCTAAAGGGTATCTGTGGCATAAATGACATGAGAGAAGTTGAAACAAAAGCAAAAGAGGGTGATGAAAAAGCAAAATTGGCGCTTGAAATTTTTTGCTATCGTATAAAAAAATATATCGGAGCCTACAGTGTGGCTATAGGCAGAGTTGATGCTCTTGTTTTTACCGGAGGCATCGGAGAGCACTCCTCAACTGTAAGAGAAAAAGTTTGCAGTGAACTTTTTGATACTCTTGGCATTAAGCTAGATATTGAGGCAAATTTAAAGCATGATACTGTTATTAGTCAAAATGGCTCAAAAATCAAACTCTTTGTCATACCTACAAATGAAGAGCTTGAGATAGCAAAACAGACTTATAAAATAATCAGCTAAGCAACTCTTTTACTATATTGTTTATTCTTTTTCCGTCGGCTCTTCCGGCTGTTTGTTTTATGGCAAGACCCATTACTTTGCCCATATCTTTCATTGATGATGCAGAGGTTTGTTTTATGATATCCAAGATGACAGCCTTTAGTTCATCATCATCAAGCTGTTTTGGCAAATATTTTTTTAGTATTTGAACTCCGGTAAGCTCCTGCTCATACAGATCATCTCTGCCGGCATCTTTATACTGCTTCATAGAGTCTTCTCTTTGTTTGATAGATCTTTGGATAATTTTTACAATATCTTTATCACTTAACTCTTTTCTTTCATCAACTTCTATCTGCTTTAAAGAGCTCATCAAAAATCTTATGGTATCTCTTGTCACATTGTCTTTTGCTTTCATTGCATCTTTTAAATCCTGTTGTAGCTTCTCTTTTAATTTACTCATAAAAATCCTTTCAAATTGGAACTATAATTGCTTTATATAGTGTGATTATAGCATAAATGGAGAAGATATGAGAGAGAAAATTGTTTTATTGACCACTTTTTTGGGCATTGTTCTGCTTTCAGGATGTACAATGAAAACTGTAGATCCGAAAATCGCCATGAAACCACCTGCTTATGTGGAGCAGCTTCCTTCACAGGAGAAAGAGGGAATGATACAAAATGAAGGCAGTCTTTTTGGCAAAGGAGACAATCCTCTTTTTTCAGACAGAAAAGCTATGAATGTAAATGATTTGGTTACTGTTGTAATAGATGAAAATATAC
>CAZMKH010000028.1:0-10648 GCA_964566455.1 uncultured Campylobacteraceae bacterium
ACTCAAATCATCACTGCCAAGCTTTTTTATAACTCTGCTTAGTTTTCCTTCACCGCAGTTGTATGCAATGGCGGCAAGATACCATTTTCCAAATCTTTTGTGCAAAAATTTAAGATATTTTATAGCTACCTTTGTTGACTTTATAGGGTCTCTTCGCTCATCTACATATCTATTCACTTTCAAGCCCAAAAGTTTTGCAGTACGGGGCATAAATTGCCAAAGTCCGACTGCACGGGATCTTGACCTGGCTTTTGCCGAAAAATTTGACTCTGCCATGGCAAGATACAAAAAAGCTTTTGGAATTTTTGCTTCAGTAATCATTTGTCTGATAACGGGTATAAAAGTTCTACCGTCTTCCAGGACTCTTAAAAAATGTTTGGTTCTGTATATACCAAGACTATTTTTCATAGATATAAAAACCGGGTCTTTTAAAAAAGTTACATCAATATCAAGGCTTTTTAAAACGCGTATCTCTTTTGTATAATCATCTTCTATCGTTAAAAGTCCCCATGAAAACTGAAACAGCAGTATCAAGCCCAATAAAACTCTTATTATCAATATTTATCCTTGTCTAAGGTAAGTTTGCAACTTATTTTATCCTAAAAACTCTTTAAAAACTCTTTTTGCATTGTCGGTAGTTATTGTACATATATCATCATATGGGATATTTAATAATTCACTTAGTTTTTGGGCAACAAAAGTTGTATAATAGGGCTCATTTCTCTCCCCTCTGTGAGGATGTGGAGTAAGATACGGTGCATCCGTTTCAAGTACAATCCTATCGAGGGGTATTTTGGACACAATTTGGACAAGTTTCTTTGCATTTTTAAAAGTCAGCACTCCTCCTATACCAAAATAAAAACCATTTTGAGCTAATTCCAAAAGTATTTCACTTGCATTATAACAGTGTAAAATGCCAAGCTGTTTAAACTCTCCATAGCTTTTTAAAATATCCAAACTATCCTGACTTGCATCTCTTATGTGTACTATCAAAGGCTTTTGATACTCAAAAGAGAGTTCAATCTGTTTTTTAAATATCTCTTTTTGTTTCTCTTTTATGGCAGGAGCATTTTCTTTGTCTATCCTGAAATAATCAAGCCCGCACTCCCCTACTGCTATACATCTTTTATCTTCAAGATAATCTCTTAAAATTTTTTCATCAAATCCTTCAAGATTGTATGGATGAATGCCCGCTGCAAAATAAACATCATCATACTTATATGCTATCTCTTTTGCTCTTGGAAGGTCTTTTATATCGGCTCCCGGTATAACAAAACCTTTTACATCATGTTTTCTGGCTCTTTTTATAACTTCATCCAGGTCATCTTTATATCTTTCATCGTCAAGATGACAATGCGTATCAATTATCACTTTTGTTTCTCCTCATATAAACTCTTTGCAAACTCTTTAGCTTTACGGTGTATATTTTCTCCGCTTATCATTCTAGCCAATTCATCTATCTTGTGCTCTTTTTCTTTAAGCTCTTTTACTTTTGATTTGCCCTCTTCTTTGTAAACCAAAAAGTGCATATCAGCCTGCGAGGTAAGCTGCGGCTGATGAGATATCGCGAAAATTTGATAATTTTTGGATAGTCTTTTTAAAACTTTTGCTATACTCATAGACTCTTTGCCGCTTAGGTTTGCATCTACTTCATCAAGTATGAGTATGCCGTTACCGTTTTCATTTGTTATATCATTAAATGAGCTTAAAAAAGCAAGTCTTACACGGTTGAATTCACCTGAGCTTATCTTGTTTAAAGCAGTTCCCCAAAGATTGATATCTATCCTGTCCTCTCCCGACTCATTCATATCATCATTTTTGAGCACAAGAGATATATCAGGGAGATAAAGCATATGTAGATATTCGTTGATATATGAGTTTAGTTTTTTTATAGCAACCTGCCTCTTTTTGGTTATAGCTTCACATCTTTTTTTGCACTCTTTTAGCAATTGTTCTTTCTCTTTTTTTATCTCTTCTTTTGCAAAAGAGATATTGTTATACTCCTTCAACTCCTCTTTTTTCTTTTCAAGATATTCCAAACTCTCTTCAATGGAGCCATATCTTTTTATAAGATGAGATAGTTTTTCTATTCTATCGAGGATTTGCTCTACATCCATATCTTCAAGGTCATCAAGCCTATCTTTGGCATTTTCAAAATGGGCTCTTAGTTCATTTAGACTCTCATCAAAAAATGCAGTGTCGATGCCCAGCAGGTCCAGTGTTTCAAACACAGGTTGTTCATATTCAAAAATATGATCGGCATTTTGCAAAGATTCGGCAATTTTTTCTTTTTTGGATAAAGATTTTTTTATATCCATCAACTCTTCATACTCTCCAATCTTTGGAGAAACTTCCTCTATCTTTTCTATCTCATAGGCAGCAAACTCTTTTAACTCTTCTATCTTTTTCTCTTTTTCTATGATTTCATTGAGTCTGTTTTTGGAGTCTTGATATCTTGAAAAAAACTCTTTATAAACACTGAGAAACTTTTTATACTCATTATCATCTTTAGATATGAGAGTATCCAAAACACTCAAAAGCCTGCTGTTTTCAAACTCTTTATACTCTTTTAGCGAAAGATAGTCGATAAATGTACTGGAAAATTGCTTTATAATCTTTTTTGAAACCTGTGAACCGTTTATAAAATACCTTGCACTTTTTGATTTGACAAATTTAAAGATATTTATATCTTCACTCTCCAAGCCTATCTCTTCAAGATTTATTTTATTATCCAATGATACTTCAGCCAGCTTGGCATCAATATCTTTAAAGCCAAAAACTCCCAAAATTGCATTTAAAAGTACAGACTTTCCTACACCGCTTGCACCACTGAAAAGTATAAGGCCTTTATCAAACTCAAGCTCGACTTCATCAAAACCAAGATAATTTTTTAAAAAAAATCTCTCTATCAAGCGTCACCCCATTTAAGTTTTTCTCTAAGTACTTTAAAATAGTTTCTCTCAACTCTGTGTATGAGTCTCACTCCTTTTGCCGCCATCTTAAATTCAACACTCTCATAATCTTCCAAATTATAAATATCCTGGCCATCTATCGCAATAAGTACTTTATCTCTGCTTTTTATCATGACTTTAAAGCTTGCCGGAAGTATAAGAGGTCTTTGAGTTAAAGAGTGTGAACAAAGCGGAGTGAGTATCAATGCTTCAGTCAGTGGAAATACTACAGGTCCGCCGCTTGAAAGATTGTAGGCGGTTGAACCGGTAGGGGTTGAGACTATAAGACCGTCACCGTAATAATTGTTAAAATGAACATCATCTACGAATGCCTGCAAGTCAACCATGCCTGCCACCATAGGCCTTGAAAAAACTATATCATTAAATGCAAAAGCACTTTTTGTTTCATCTTTTTTATGAAAAATAACTTCCAAAACCATTCTTTTATCAATTCTGTACTCATTTTTAAACAGTTTGTCTATAAAATTTTCCAATTCACCCACATCAACATCAACCAAAAATCCAAGTTTTCCTATATTTACTCCAAGGATTGGCTTGTTGTATTTAAAACTTCTTCTGCTTACTGATATGAGTGTACCGTCACCGCCCAAAGATATGATGATATCACTTTCTTGACACATTTCATCAAAAGAGAGACCCTCTTTACTTAGTAAAAGGGCACTTTCACTCTCAAGTATAAGCCGGACTCCATAAACATCCAGCTTTTTTTTGATTTGGTTGTAATATTTATGCAAATCATTTGTATTTGGCCTGACAACCAGTCCGATTTTTTCAATCTTTTGTACTTTTTCATCCATGTTTATGATTTGCACTGTTTGATATCCTTTTAAAAAATAATAGGTTATAATACCAAAACTTTTTTAAAGGAGTGTTTATGAGTGCAAAAAGGCTCAGCAAATTAGACGCGCCAAAGGTTTTAAAGAATGATGAAAGAGTTATGAACGACAATGACTTTATTGTCTCAAAAACTGATATCAAAGGTTTTATAACTTACTGCAATCAAATCTTTATAGACATGTGTATGTATTCACAGGATGAACTCATCGGAGCCAACCACAACCTCATAAGACACCCCGATATGCCCCGTATCGCTTTTAAACTATGCTGGCAGCTTATACAAAATGGGCAGGAATTTTTTGGATTTGTCAAAAACTTAAGAAAAGATGGGGGATATTACTGGGTTTTTGCCAATATTACAGCTTCGGTAGATATCGGTGGAAATACAGTGGGTTATTACTCCGTTAGAAGAAAACCCTCAAGAAAAGGACTCGAAGCAGTTATCCCGCTATACAAACAATTGGTTGACGCCGAGAAACAGGGCGGCATGGCAGCTTCTGAGGCACTGCTTACTGATTTTTTAAACAAAAACGGTACAACTTACGAAGAGTTGGTAACGACACTACAGGCTATGTAAGCGCATTATTAGCTTATTTTTAGTATAATCACTTCCTAATTTTTGTAATTTTTAAGGAATAACTTTGAGAACACACTACAATACTGAAGTAAGTGAAAACGATATAGGCAAAGAAGTTAAACTTTGCGGTTGGGTAAACAGCAGAAGAGACCATGGCGGAGTTGTTTTTATTGACCTAAGAGATAAAACCGGACTCATTCAGCTTGTTTGTGACCCCAACGACAATGAAGAAGCCTGGAAGTTGGCTGATAGCGTAAGAGATGAGTTTGTACTGGTAGCAAAAGGAAAGGTAAGACCAAGAGGCGAAGGCTTGGAAAATCCAAACTTGAAAACCGGTACCGTAGAAGTAGTTGTAAATGAACTTATCATAGAAAATAAATCTCTTCCTATGCCTTTTGACCTGGGTGATAAAAGAGTAAACGAAGAGATAAAACTAAAATACAGATACCTTGAACTAAGAACAAAAGAATCACTTGAAATATTTAAACTAAGAAGCAAAGCTGCCATAGCTGCCAGAAATGCTTTGGATGAACTTGGATTTTTAGAGGTTGAAACACCGGTACTTACCAAGTCAACCCCTGAAGGTGCAAGAGACTACCTGGTACCAAGCAGGGTTCACAACGGTGAATTTTATGCACTTCCTCAATCTCCTCAACTTTTCAAACAGCTTTTGATGGTAGGCGGATTTGACAGATATTTCCAGATAGCAAAATGTTTTAGAGATGAAGATTTAAGAGCAGACAGACAGCCTGAATTTACCCAAATAGATGTAGAGATGAGCTTTTGCAGCCAGGAAGATGTGATAAAAGTTGCCGAACATTTACTCTATAATATCTTCAAAGCCTGCGGAAAAGAGATAGAAAAAAGTTTTAAACGCATCAGTTACAATGAAGCTGTGGAAAAGTACGGAAGTGACAAACCAGACTTGAGATATGACTTATCCATGGTAGATGTGATAGATATATTTGAAAGAAGCAGCAACGAAATATTCAGCTCCATTGCAAAAGACAGAGCCCACAACCGTATAAAAGCCCTAAAAGTTCCAAATGGAGATAATATCTTCTCAAAAAGACAGATGAAAGGTTTTGAGGATTATGTAAGAAAATTTGGAGCCAAAGGCTTGGGCTATTTTCAAATGAAAGAGGAAGGTTTAAAAGGACCGCTTACCAAATTTTTCACTGAAGAAGATTTAAACGAAATCATAAAAGTTTGTGATATAAAAGTCGGTGATGTCGTCTTTTTTGGAGCGGGTGATAAAAAAGTTGTACTAGATTATATGGGAAGATTTAGAATATATTTGGCTGAACTTATGGATATCATTCCAAAAGATGAGTTTAACTTTGTATGGGTGGTTGACTTTCCTATGTTTGAGATAGAAGACGGAAAAGTAAAAGCACTCCATCACCCTTTTACCATGCCAAAAGATTTGGACAAAGAAAATCTTGAAGAGATAAGCTCCATCGCTTATGATATAGTTTTAAACGGTGTTGAACTTGGTGGAGGCAGCATAAGGATACATAAAGAAGAGATTCAAAACGAGATATTTAAACTCTTAGGGATAACTGAAGAAGAGGCTCAGGAAAAATTTGGATTTTTACTTGAAGCTTTAAAATTCGGTGCTCCTCCTCACGGTGGATTTGCCATAGGATTTGACAGGCTTATCATGCTTTTAAGCGGTGCTGAGGGTATCAGAGATGTTATAGCATTTCCAAAAACACAAAAGGCTCAATGTCTTCTTACAAGCGCACCAAGCGAAGTTGACAGCGAACAGTTAAAAGAGTTGGGGCTTAGAATAAGAAAGCCTTTGGCTCAAGAATAAAAAATAACAAATTATAAGTCACGAATTACTAATTATGAACTATAGGAGATAAAATGAAAAAACTATTTTTGATTATCGGAGCACCGGGAAGCGGTAAAACAACAGATGCTGAGATTATTGCAAAAAACAACAGTGATACCATAGCCCACTACTCTACCGGAGATTTGCTTAGAGCGGAAATTGCAAGCGGCAGTGAGCTTGGAAAAACCATAGAGAGCTACACTTCAAAAGGCAATCTTGTACCTTTGGATATCGTTATTGATACCATAGTCAGTGCCATAAAAAATTCTCCAAAAGATATCATCCTCATTGATGGATATCCAAGAAGTGTAGAGCAAATGGAAGCACTTGATAAGATACTAAAAGAGGAAAATGATATCAAGTTGGTTTCGGTTATAGAAGTAGAAGTCTCTGAAGAGGTGGCAAAAGAGAGAGTCCTTGGTCGTGCCAGAGGTGCGGATGACAATGAAGAAGTATTTTTTAACAGAATGAAAGTTTATACCGAACCTCTAAAAGAGATTCAATCTTTTTATGAAAAAAAAGGTTTGCTTAAAAAAATCAACGGTGAAAGAAGTATCGAAGAGATAGTAGCCGATATGGAAAGTTTTATCAAAAGCAAGATTTGATGGCAGTCAAAAATCCATCTTTTTACTCTGTCATCATAGGAACAGAGCTTTTTAACGGAAGAAGAAAAGATAAACACTTTGAGTTTGTAAACAGTGAACTTTTAAAAAGAGGATGGGAACAAAAAGCAAACTTTGTCATCAAAGATGACCCGGGCTTTATGGAAGAAGTTTTTACTCTAGTAAAAAATGATCCTAACTCTGTGATGTTTAGTTTCGGTGGCATCGGGGCAACTCCTGATGACTATACCAGAGAAGTGGCAGCCAAAGTTTTTAGTAACGGCATCATAGAACAAAACAAAGAGGCGCTGAAACTGATAGTAGATCAATTTAAAAATGAAGCCTATCCTCACAGAATCAACATGGCAAACCTGCCAAAAGATGCCATACTTTTAAAAAATGTTGTAAATAATGTTCCCGGGTTTGGGGTGGATGAGAGATTTTTCTTTGTTCCTGGATTTCCTGAGATGGCATGGCCTATGGTAAAAGAGGCATTGGACAGGTTTTACCCGAAAAACAAAGAGAAATTTTCATGCAGTTTTACCGCAGTAACAAGTGAAAATGAACTTATAGAAATAATGAGATCACTTCCAAAAGATTTGGAATTTTCATCCCTTCCAAAATTTGTCGGCGAAAAAAGATATGTTGAGATATACATTGCTGATTATGACAAAGAAAAGGTAAAAATCTGGTGTAATTTTTTCAAAAACGAAATAGCTAAAAAAAATATAAAAATAAAGGAATAAAAATGGATATATCAAAAATAGGTGCAGGAAACAATCCTGACAAAGTAAATGCTCTTATAGAGATACCATACGGCTCAAACATAAAGTACGAGTTGGATAAGGACAGCGGTGCTATCTTGGTAGATAGAGTTTTGTATTCAGCTATGTTTTATCCGGCAAACTACGGCTTTGTTCCAAATACATTGGCTGACGACGGTGATCCTATAGATATACTTGTTTTAAACGAATACCCTGTACAAGCCGGAGCGGTTATCAAGTGTAGGCTTATAGGTGTGCTTATCATGGAAGATGAAGCAGGAATGGATGAAAAACTTTTGGCGGTTCCTGTTTCCAAAATAGATCCGAGATATGATGATATAAAAAGCTGGAAAGATTTGCCTCAGGCAACTTTAAACAAGATAAAAAATTTCTTTGAAACTTACAAAATGCTTGAACCCAACAAATGGGTAAAATTAAAAGATTTCAAAGATGCCGATGAAGCCGAAGCACTTTTGGAAGCAGCTATCAAAAATTACAAATAAAATTTAAAGAGGGAGAAAAACTCCCTCTTGTCTATCTAAAACTTTTAACCGCCTCTACCATATTTTTTAGACTTGGTTTAACCTCTTCCCATTTTCTTGTCTTTAGACCGCAATCAGGATTTATCCAAAGCTGCTCTTTTGGTAAAACCTCCAAAAGTTTTGAGATTTGCTCTTTTATCTCCTGTACACTTGGAATCCTAGGGGAATGTATATCGTAAACTCCGGGACCTATCTCTTTTTTGTACCCTACTTCTTTAAAAACTTTCAAAAGTCTGTTGCCGCTTCTTGAAGTTTCTATAGTTATCACATCGGCATCCATATCTTCTATGGTTTGGATGATGTCATTAAAGTCACTGTAGCACATATGTGTATGTATCTGAGTTTTGGCTTTGGCTATGGAAGTTGATATCCTAAAGCTCTCAACTGCCCACTTTTCATACTCTTTTATATTTGCACTTCTTAAAGGATAACCCTCTTTAAAAGCTGCTTCATCAACCTGGATGATTTTTATACCCGCCTTTTGAAGATCATCTATCTCATCGGCTATCGCCAAGGCTATCTCTTTGGCTGTAGTGCTTCTTGGCTGATCATCTCTTACAAATGACCAGTTTAGTATAGTAACAGGACCTGTTAGCATACCCTTTACAACTTTTTTTGTTCTGCTTTGAGCATAAGTTATCCAACCTACAGTCATAGGAGCTTCTCTTGATACATTGCCGTACAGCAGTGGTGGTTTGACACATCTGCTGCCGTAGCTTTGCACCCAGCCGTTTTGAGAAAATGCAAAACCTTCTAACAGTTCACCAAAATACTCTACCATATCGTTTCTCTCAGGCTCACCGTGTACCAAGACATCAAGCTCTATCTCTTCTTGAAAAGTAATGCATTCATCAATGTATCTTTTTATAAATTCATCATACTGTTCTTTTGAGATAGTGGAGTTTTTATACTCTCTTCTTACACTTCTTAGTTCACTTGTTTGAGGAAATGACCCTATGGTAGTCGTAGGCAAAACAGGAAGATTTAGAGCCTCATTTTGTAGTTTTATCCTCTTTTCAAAAGGTAGTTCTCTTTCAAAACTTGTGATGGCTTCTACTCTTTTTTTAACTTTGTCGTTATGAATTTTACTTGAAACGGCTCTAAAATGTATGGCTCTTCTATTTTTTGCCAAAAGCTCTTTTTGAGCCTCATTTAAAGAGTTTTCACCCTCAAAGAAAAGTTTGGTTGTTATATCAAGTTCATCAAGTTTTTCAACCGCAAAACTAAGCCACTCTTTTATATCTTTGTTTAACTTTTTCTCATATTTAAGTGTAAAGGGTACATGCAAGAGTGAACAACTTGTGGAAATGATGAGTTTCTCTTTTGAAATGGTTTTTGATATATTTTTTAGCAAACCTATCTTTTTGTCTATATCACTAACCCACACGTTTCTTCCGTCAATTACACCGGCGATGAGAGCTTTGCCGCTTTTTTGAACTTCATCCAAAACTTCTAGATTTTTTTCTCCATACACAAAATCCAACCCCAAAGCCCATATATCAGTATGGCACAAAACTTTAACAGCTTCACAGGAGTGTTCAAAGTAAGTTACAACAGCTATTTTAACATTCTTCGCAACATTTGCAAGTCTATCATAAGCTATCTTTAAAAGTGACAACTCTTTTGAACTTACATCTTTGGCAAACAAAGGCTCATCAAACTGTACTGTCACTTCATCATCAAATGAAGAAATCTCTTTTATCAACTCTTCGTAAACCTCTAGCAACTTGTCAAACGCATCAAATTTGTCTTCAAAATCAACTGCCTTTGAAAAAGCGATATATGTTATGATGCCTGTAAGGTTGATTTTGGTATCAATTCCTTCCTTTTTAGCTTCAAAATACTCCTCTTTTATCTTTGAGACATTGAGCTTGTAACTGTCATCTTTTGAAAGCTCAGGCACTATATAGTGATAATTGGTATTTAGCCACTTTGTCATAGACATTGCAACTCTTTTTTCATCACCTCTTGCCATGGCAAAATATCTTTTTAAAGGCTCATCAACATCTTGAAATCTTTTGGGAATTGCTCCTAAAGTTACGCTCATATCAAGCATATTGTCATACAGTGAAAAATCGTTACTACTTATATAAGCAACAGAAGCTTTTTTTTGATAATTCCAGTGTCTTTTTTTTAGTATAGAAGCAACATTTAAAAGTTCTTCCGCCTCAATATTTCCCGACCAATAGCTCTCTAAAGCTTTTTTCAATTCTCTTTGCTCTCCAATTCTCGGAAAGCCTATGACCCAATTTTTTGGCATAGCAATATCCTTTGTAATAGTAAAATTTTGATAAAATGATTTGATTGATTATTATCTGTTTACAAAAAAGATGGGGGAGCTATGCCAGTAAGTCTATAGCTGTAGTTTGCACAGTTACAGTGAGGTTTTCCAAGATTTTTGGTAAGCCTTAGCACAAGTGAGCACTTTCTTTTAAAAATACAGTTACAGTGAACCGGATTTTTAACATTTAACAATGCAAAAATAGCCTGTACTACTCTTTTTATCTTCACCTG